>JALWTJ010000400.1 GCA_027082895.1 Hyphomicrobiales bacterium
GAGCCGCTGACCAGAACGATATTTCCGTCTGCCGCCAGATGCTGAAGCCCGTACCGCACCACGTTGGCGTAGCCAAACAGCTTGTCGAAGGAGCCACGGAATCCGGCCATGGTCATGGAGGCAAAGGGCCCCAGTTCCCGCTCCCCGCCAGTAGCGGTGCTGATCAGAATGTCAAAGGGCGCATGGGCGCTGAACAATTGTTCAAGGGCGGTCTCGTCCAGCACATCGCATTTTTCCAGAACCACGCTGGCGGGCATCGGTCCGGCCCGGCCCGGATTTCGTGAAACGGCAACCACGCGGGCCCCCGCCTCGTCCAGCAACTGGCTGGTTGCCGCACCTATGCCCGATGTGCCGCCAAACACGAGGGCCTTTTTTTCCTTGAATTTCATATTCGCGTCTCCCATCTGCCCGCTTGCTGCCCCTGTTTCGGGCGCACGGACCATCAGATGCCTGCCATGCAGACATATTTGAGTTCCAGATAATCCTCCAGCCCCTGGCTGCCCCCTTCATTGCCCAGCCCGCTTTCCTTGAGGCCGCCAAAGGGGGCCTCCACGGTTGTTATCAGGCCCGAATTGATGCCGATCAGGCCATATTCCAGTTCCTCGTTGAGGCGGAAGATCCGACCCACGTCACGGGTATAGGCATAGGCGGCCAGACCGTAGGCGGTGGCGTTGGCCGCCTCGATGGCCTCCTTCTCCTCCCCAAAACGGTAGATGGCGGCAAGAGGACCAAAAATTTCCTCGCGGGTGAAGTTCATCGACCCGTTGGCACCGGTAATGATGGTGGGTTCAAAGAACGTGCCGCCCAGATCGGAGCGGCCACCCCCTTTCACGATGGTACCGCCCTTTTTTGTGGCATCCGCTATGAAGCTTTCCACCTTTTGAACCGCTGCCTCATTGATCAGTGGCCCCTGGGTGACCCCCTGACGGGTCCCCTCCCCCAGCTTGAGTTCCCCGACGGCCTCTTTCAGCCGTTCGACGAACGCATCATGAATGCCGGACTGGATATAGAAGCGGTTGGTGCACACGCAGGTCTGGCCCATGTTGCGAAACTTGGAAATCATGGCCCCTTGAACGGCCGCTTCAAGGTCCGCATCGTCAAAGACGAGGAAGGGGGCATTGCCGCCCAGTTCCATGGATACCTTCTTGACCGTATCGGCGGACTGACGGATCAGCAACTTGCCGACCCGGGTAGAGCCGGTAAAGGTGACCTTGCGCACGTCCGGGCTGGCCATGATGGCCCCGCCAATGGCGGCGGGGGAGCCGGTCACGACATTGATGACACCGGGGGGAAAGCCGACATCCTCGGCCAGTTTCGCCCAGGCAAGGCCGGAAAAGGGCGTGGCCTCGGCGGGCTTGATCACCATCGTGCAGCCGGCAGCGAGAGCGGGGCCCAGCTTGCGCGCCAGCATGGAGGAGGGGAAATTCCATGGGGTGATGGCTCCGACTACCCCCACCGGGTGGCGCGTGACCAGCAGACGGCGGTCGGACGTGGGCGAGGGAACGATTTCGCCTTTGGCACGGCGGATTTCCTCGGCGAACCAGCGCACATAGGCGGCCCCGATGGCGATTTCGCCCCGCGCTTCGGCCAGGGGTTTGCCCTGCTCCGCCGTCAGGAGGCGGGCCAGAGGTTCCTGATTGTCCAAAAGGGCCTGCACCAGCTTGTGCAGCAGGTCCACCCGGAACGACAGGTCTGTTCTTGAATAAGTGGCAAAGGCCTCGGCGGCGGCGGCGATGGCCCGGTCGGTTTCGGCGGCACCGCAATCGGGCACGGTGCCGATCACCTCCCCAGTTGCCGGATTGGTCACGTCAAGGGTCTTTCCCGAATCGGCGCCCACCCATTTCCCGCCAATATAATTCGCCTGCTTCATCAGGGATGAAAAATCGCTCATGGTTCGTTCCTGTCTGCTCTGTTCTGGCGCAAAATTCCCGGTTTGCCTGCGCCCGACAGGCGCCCTTCCAGCTGATCAGCAACGGGCAGCCTGTCAAACGATGGGCCCATGCCCCGCCTCAGGTGCACATGCCACGCGCATCAACGCGCAAGGGGCGCAACGTTCCATCCGCCTCGCGCAGCAGCACCTGGTCGAAAAGGTTGCTGACGGGGCAGACATGATTGGGCAGTACCCGCACGACCTCACCAATTGCGGGCACACTGGTGCAGCGGGATACATCGACAAAACCGTGTTCTTCGTTGAATTCGTAGATCCGGGCCTCGGGATAATCGGGCAAAAAGCCGAAATCATCGAAACTGAGCAGATCGCTGCTCAGGGCCTTGGATCCGGCATCCAGCATGATGCGGCCCGGCTGCGGGTGGCCGATGACGCTCGTGTAGACGAACAGGGCGCAATCGGAGAGATCGGCCACCCCGTCCCGGATCATCTGGCGGTCATTGTAAATGCAGGTGCCGGCGCGGTACTCGGTTTCCCCGCAGCCCCCGATATGGGGCCGGTTGGGCGTTCCTCCGGCGGAAACGGTTGTAACCTGCAGCCCCTTTTGTGCACAAAGTTCCCGGGTTTTGGTAACGAAGCGGGCGCTGTCCCCGGTCGGCCCGGAGGGCGGATACAGCATCAGCCCGTCAAATGTCAGGCCGGGGGCGCTGTTTATCCGTTCGGCAAGTTCGGCGGCGGCGGCGGGGGACGGGACACCGCAGCGCTGGCGTCCGGTATCGCATTCCACCAGCACCTTGAGGGGCCGGCTGGCGGTGGCGACAGCAGCGGAAAGCCCGTCGACTACCGTTTCATTGTCGCTGACCACCCGCAGATCAACCTTCTCGTGCAACTCGGCAAGGCGCGGCATTTTCGGCCTCCCGATGATGTTGTAGCTGATCAGGATGTCGTCGAATCCGGCCCGGGCCATCAATTCGGCCTCGGCCAGCTTCTGGCAGGTTATGCCCCGGGCACCATGTTCAATCTGCAGGCGCGCCAGCATGATGGACTTGTGCGTCTTGATGTGGGGGCGATTGGTCACCCCTGCCCGGTCGCAATCATCCTGAAGCGCGCGGATATTGGCGCGTACCGTTGCCATGTCCACCACGGGCACCGGCGTATCAAGTTGCGCCTGCCAGTCCGATTCTGCCATGGCTGAAGCCTCCGGTACATCCAACATTGCGCCTGTTACCCAGACAGGGCAGGCCAATCCGCAAGGGAACCTTAGCACCGCCCAAGAAAGGATCAATCGATTCCTTGCTGCCTTTTGATGCGGTTACGCCCCCCGGGGCAGACAGCGGCTCTGCTTGACGACACCATAGGCAAAGCTGGTGTTGATGGAGGCGATGGAGGCCATGGGATGGATGCGCTTGCGGATGAACTCCTCGTAGGCCCCCAGACTGCGCACAACGACCCGCAGCATGTAGTCGGTTTCCCCTGCCATCAGGAAGCAATCCATGATTTCCTCGGTAGCGCATACCCGGGACTCGAACTCACGGGCAATGTCGCTGGAGTGATGATCGAGCCGGATATGCACGAACACGGTAACGGGCAGGCCATAGGCCTTCTGGTTGACGATGGCGGCATAGCCCTCGATCACGCCGCTGGCCTCCAGTTTGCGCAACCGGCGCAGGCAGGGCGAAGGGGACAGATTGACCCGTTCGGCCAGTTCGGCGTTGCTCAGACGGCCATTACGTTGCAGTTCGCGCAGAATCCTGTGATCGATTTCGTCCATCTTTTCCTCGAATGGTGGCACGATATGCTGCAACGAATGCATATGTGGCCATATTTGGCAAGAAACTACCGCAACCTTTGGCATAGAATGGTCCGAACACCTTGCAGGAGATATCCATGTCCAGACAATCGAACAATCCCCCTTCGGGCATTGCCACGCGCGCCATTCATTTCGGGTATGACCCGCAAAAGGAACATGGGGCGCTGGTGCCTCCATTGCACCTGACCTCCACCTTTACCTTTGAAAGCGTGGAGGCAGGGGGTGAAATCTTTGCCGGGGAACGGGAGGGATTCATCTATTCGCGTACCGGCAACCCGACCAACGATCTGCTGGAACGGCGAATCGCCAACCTGGAAGGGGCGGAAGGGGCCATCGCCAATGCGTCGGGCATGGGGGCTATTTCCTCGCTGCTGTGGACGTTCCTTGAACCGGGGGACGAGATCATTACCGACCTGACCCTTTACGGGTGCACCTTTTCCCTGTTCAACCACGGGTTCACCCGTTTCGGCATCACCGTCACTCATATCGACCTGACCGACCCGGCAAATCTGGAAGCTGCCATCAGCAGCAAGACGAAATTCGTCTATTTCGAAACCCCGGCCAATCCCAACATGCGGCTGGTGGACATTGCCGCCATGGTGCGGATTGCCCATGGGGCGGGCGCTCGGGTGATCGTGGACAATACCTATGCCACACCGGTTCTGACCCGGCCCATCGAACGGGGGGCGGATTTTGTCGTTCATTCGGCCACCAAATATCTGGGCGGGCATGGAGATCTGCTGGCCGGAATCATCGCGGGACGCATGGAAGACATGGACGCGGTCCGCTCCGTCGGGCTCAAGGACATGACCGGCTCCGTCATCTCCCCGTTCAATTCCATGCTGATCCTGAGGGGGTTGAAGACCCTTGAACTGCGCATGGAACGCCACTGCGCCAATGCGCAGAAAATTGCCGAAATGCTGGACGCCCATCCCGGCGTCGAAACCGTCTATTATCCGGGCCTTGCCACTTTTTCCCAAAAGGAACTGGCACAATGTCAGATGGCGGCACCCGGCGGCATGATCGCGTTCGAGGCCCGGGGCGGTTTTGCCGGCGGCGCGCGCATGATGAACCGGTTGCAACTGGTGCAGCGCGCCGTCAGCCTTGGAGATGCGGAAACCCTGATCCAGCATCCCGCCGGCATGACCCACGCCACCTATTCGCCCGAAGAACGTGAAGCCCATGGCATAAGCGACGGGCTGATCCGCATTTCCGCCGGGCTGGAAAATATTGACGACATCCTGTTTGATCTGGAGCAGGCTCTGGCGTCCGGATAAGCTTGGCCCGCGCTGGCCTTTGCTTGCCCCCTTCCCGGCCGCCCTCCCTCACCTGCCGGCTTTTGCCCGCCTCCCTTTGGCGAAAAGGTTGCCCCGATGCACCACCCGTGCCAGCATGCGGGCGCCATGTCCTGCCGGGAAAGTTCTTGATGTCGCTACCCGTTCCTTATCGCGACTATGTGGTCCAGAAATTCGAGGCATCGCCGGTCTTCCGGGATGTCCCGGATGCCGCCATGCGCGAAATGCTGGGACATTTCCGGCAGGCCACCTGGTCCCGGGGCACGCTGGCGGCACCGGACTCCCTGCTGAAATGGTTCTATCTCATCGTTGATGGCCGGGCGCGGGTGGATGCGCTTGATCCGCAAAACCAGCGTCGCTTCACCCTGTCACTGCTGGGTCCGGGCGACGGATTCGATCTTGTCACCCTGCTCGATGGCAAAGCTCATGATGTCGAAACGCTGGCCATTGACGAATTGCATCTGGTCTATGCGCCCATGGACAGGATGCGCGAATGGATCCGGCAGCATCCCGAGTTCAATCGCAATTTCCTGTCCTATCTCGGTCAGCGCATGCGCGAGATGGAAGGCGTGTCCACGGACCTTGCCACCAGCGACACGGCGACGCGGCTGGCCCGGCTGATCCTGCGCCACACGGGCAAGGAAATCGATGCAGACGGGCATCATGTGGTTCGCCTGATCAATGATTTTTCCCATGAAGCCCTCGCCCGCATGATCGGCTCGACCCGTCAGGTGGTCAATCGGCATCTGCAGGCGCTGCGCCGTGACCGAATCCTGAAGGACCGGCAGAAGAAACTCCGGATTGCCGATCTGGAGGGCCTTTCACGACGGGCCACCCATCTGCTCGGGGATGCAGGCCGGCACAAGATCCCTCCCGGCTCCTGAGCGACGCGGAATTTTTCGAGGAAATTCGCCCCGGGTGTCACCCAGGTGACAGCGGCGCGGGCGCAACACCCCATATGCAGGATGACAGGCAAGGGGAACGCAGAACCTTGTTCCCCGCCCGCCGTGTTCCTTTCGTTCCGAATTTCTTTGCTGTGCTTTCTTTGATTGTCGCAACCGGGGACGGCGAATGGAGGAAACATGGCTGCCTGACGTGCTTTGTGCCCCAACGAATGAACGCTGTTCGGGAGGGGAAAAATCATTATCAAGGAGAACAGACATGACAGACAAAAACAGCTGCGTTGCCATTTACAAGACCCATACCGAGGCCGAAGAAGCGGTGAAAGAGCTGTCCCATGCCGGTTTCGATGTGAAGAAGCTTTCCATCGTGGGCATGGGCTACCACACCGAAGAAAATGTTGCCGGTTATTACACCACCGGTGACCGTGTGAAATTCTGGGGTGCCCAGGGCGCCTTCTGGGGTGGCCTGTGGGGGCTGCTGCTGGGGAGTGCCTTCCTGTGGGTGCCGGGCGTGGGGCCGCTGGTCATGGGGGGGCCGATCGTGGCCGCTCTGGTGGGCGCCCTTGAAGGGGCGGCCCTGACCGGCAGCCTGACGGCCCTTGGCGCTGCATTGTTCAGCATCGGGGTGCCCAAGGACAGCATCCTGAAATATGAAACGGCCCTGAAGGCCGACAAGTTCCTGCTGATCGTGCACGGCACCCGTGACGAAGTGGAGCGGGCCGCCGAACTGCTGCGCACCAACAAGGAAGCGGATGTCAGCACCCACAATTCGTAAGAGCCGGAGAACTACTCCAGTTCAACAAGGGGGGAGCAGAACTGCTCCCCCCTTTTTTGTTCACGGACGTATTGCCTCCGTTCAAGTGCGGCAGAGGGATTCAAAAAGCAACGCCACGGCTTCGGCCCCCGGGTCGTTATGCCCGCTCAGCCGGTCCTGAGAAATATAGCTGGCCCGTCCCGCCTTGGCGCGGGTGATGGACGCGGTGGCATCTGCCCCCTTGCGGGCAGCGACTGCGGCGGCATCCAGCCCCTCGGACAGGGCATCCAAGGCCGGGGCAAGGGCATCGATCATGGTGCGGTCCCCCGGATGGGCACCCCCCACTTCCATGATGCGGGCCAGGCCCGCCTTCAGGGCATCCACATGAGAATGGCCCGAGGAGGCGGCATCACCGGCGGCGGCAAAGAATATGGCCAGCAGGACACCGGAAGACCCGCCCATGGTCTGGCTCAGTTCCAGACCGATGGCCCGGTAAAGCTGGGTAGGATCGGCAAGGGGCAACTGGTCCATGGCCCCCTGCAACGCCCGGGCGGCCCCGGCAAGGGTCGAGCCGGTGTCACCATCTCCGGACTGGGCATCCAGAGCGTTCAGACGCGCTTCGGCGCCGATGAACACGTCACAGCAGCGGTTGAGAAAATCCGCCATTTCCCTGTCGGCGGACGGGATGGGCTTGATGGGGGTCAGCCCGTCCGGAATGGGAATCGTCGCAACGGGGGAAACCGGGTGGCATCCCGGCCAGTCCCGCATGGCAACGGGCCGTGAGAGCAGATCGAGTTCCTCCGCATCCACCGGCAGCAGCGAAACGGAAAAACCGCGCATGTCCAGAGAGGTCATCATGGCAGCGGGGCCGATGAAATGCCCGATCCCCTCAATGGTATCGGCATTTGCCAGTTCCTCGGCAAGTACGGCCATTTCCAGCGGGGTTGCCCCGCCAAGATTGTTGAGCAAAGCAACCTTCTTGCCTTCCCCGGTATGGGGCTTGAGGCGCTCCAGAACAAGGTGCATGGCGTCGCGGGCGGTGGTAAAATCCACCAGATCCACGCCGGATTCCCCGTGAATACCCAGCCCCAGTTCCGCCTTGCCCGCTTCGATGCGTGCCTCCTTGGGAGAACCCGGAACGGTGCAGGTGTCAAGGGACATGCCAATGCTGGCCACCCGGGAAATGACCCGGCGGGCAGCGGCGGCCACCGTTTCCAGATCCGCCCCTTGCGCGGCCAGTGCCCCGGCAATCTTGTGAACGAACAGGGTGCCGGCAACACCGCGCGCCTGGGGCAGGTCGGGCAAGGCAATATCGTCATCGACAATGACCATTTCCACCTTGAGGCCATAGGCGCGGGCCCGTTCAGCGGCCAGGCCGAAATTGAGGCGATCACCCGTGTAGTTCTTCACGATCAGAAGGCAGCCACTGGGGCCGGTAACGGCAAGGATACCTGCCAGAACCGCATCCACGGAAGGAGAAGCAAAAACATCCCCGCATACGGCGGCCGTCAACATGCCATCGCCGACAAACCCCACATGGGCGGGCTCGTGTCCCGAACCGCCACCTGAAACAAGGGCCACGCCGGACTTGTCCCAATCGCTGCGCAACACGACCTTTATGTGCGGAAACCCATCCAGACGCACCAGACGTCCGGAGGCTGTTCGCAGCACCCCGTCGATGGCTTCGGTCACAACGGTTTCCCGGGAATTGATGAACTGGGCCAAGAGACTTCCTCCTTATTTTATCCGGTCGCCATTGGCGTCGAAATATAGCGGGTCGTGCAGAACAACCGCCACGTCATCCCCCTGTTTCAAGGGCGTGTGGGCTTCGGTGAGGGTGATGATCGCGTGATCCTTGTGGTTGAGGTGCAGCCGTGTCTGGTCGCCCAGATGCTCCACGCGCACCACCTTTGCTCCCGTCCCCTTTTTCACCCGCATGTGCTCGGGCCGCAGGCCGATATGGGCCGCCCCTTCGGGGGCACCGGCAAACAGGTCGGCAGGCAGAATGTTGATCTTGGGCGAGCCCAGACGGCTGGCCGCATGGATGGAAACGGGATCTTCATAGATTTCACGGGGAGAACCGAACTGCACCAGCGTTCCGTGATCCAGCACCCCGACATGGGTCGCCATGGTCATGGCTTCGATCTGGTCGTGGGTGACATAAAGGAAGGTCGCGCCCAGATCCGCCTGGATGCGTTTCAATTCGATTCGCAAGTCCGAGCGCAGCTTGGCATCAAGGGAACTGAGGGGTTCGTCCATCAGGTAGATGCGGGGATTGCGCACCAGCGCCCGGCCGATGGACACCCGCTGCATCTCGCCGCCGGACAGTTCCGTGGCCCGGTTGTCCAGCTTGTGGGTGATCTGGAGAATGTCGGCCACCTCCCCCACCTTGCGCACAATTTCTGCGGCCGGCGTGCGCAGGATGGGCGATTTCAGGGGAAAGGCCAGATTGTCGCGCACCGACATGTGCGGATAAAGGGAATATTGCTGGAACACCATGGCGACATTGCGCTGGGCCGGGGACAGGGATGCAACATCTTCCCCATCGATCAGCACCTGCCCGCTGTCGGGGCGCTCCAGCCCCGATATGACGCGCAGAGTGGTGGTCTTGCCCGCTCCCGTGGGGCCGAGAAGAACCACGAAGGCGCCATCGGGCACGGTCAGGGAAACATCCTTGAGGGCACTGTGGCCACCAAATGCCTTGCAGACATTCCTGAGGGTTATTTCAGCCATTGGCCAGCACCCCCTCGTTTGCCTCGGAGAGCAGTGCCCGTCCGCTGGATTCATCGAACAGGGTCAGGGTGCGGGCGTTGAACTCCAGCCCCACGCTCTCGCCCACCTGCGCATTGCTGGTGGCGGGAACGCGCACCTTGAGCATGCCGTTGGGGCTTTCAAGGGTAATGATGCGCGTGGTCCCCAGATATTCGGTTGCAATGACTCCGGCGCGGTATCCGCTGGCATCGCTCAGGCTGACATGTTCCGGGCGCACGCCCAACACCAACTTTCCCGCGGCGCCCTCGCGTTGGGGGGGAACGGAAATCGCCTGGCCATCAAGGTGCACCATATCAGCTCCCGGGGCCACCTCCCCTTCAAAGCGCAGGAAATTCATGGCCGGTGAGCCGATGAAATCGGCGACAAACATGGTGGCGGGCCAGTCATAGATATCCTGGGGCACGCCGAACTGTTCGATGCTGCCATGGTTCATGACCACGATCTTGTCCCCCATCTGCATGGCTTCCAACTGGTCATGGGTGACATAAACGGTGGTGGCATGCATGCGGTCCTGCAGGGCGCGCAATTCCTCGGCCATGTGCTCACGGAATTCCGCGTCCAGGGCCCCCAGGGGCTCATCCATCATGAACGCCTTGGGATCGCGCACGATGGCACGCCCCAGCGCCACCCGCTGCCGGTCCCCGCCCGACAGGCCGCCAACGGGCTTGTTCAGGATATCCTGAATATCCAGAATGCGGCTGACCTCGGCGACCCTGGCGTTGATCTGTCGGCGGGGCATGTGCTGGCTTTTCAGGGGATAGGCAATGTTGTTACGCACGTTCATGTGGGGATAAAGCGCAAACATCTGAAAGACGAAGGCAATGTCGCGCTGGGACGCCGGCTTGCCGCTGACCTCTTCCCCGTCAATGAATATCTCGCCCGAGGAGGGGGATTCCAGTCCGGCAATCATGCGCAGGGTGGTGGTCTTTCCGCAGCCGGAAGGGCCAAGGAGCATGAAGAACTCCCCATCCTCGATGGTGAAACTGGAGGATTTGACGGCGGTAAATTCCCCGAAATCCTTGCGCAGGTTCCTGATGACGATCTGGGCCATTTTTCTACTCCGGAAAATGGCTGACGATGATGAACATCACCGTGCCGACAAGGGTAACGAGAAAGGACCAGGTATAGGCGAGAAGCCAGAAAGGCTGCATCATCAGGAACACGCCCAGGGCAATGAGAATGGATGCCAGCATTTCCCATGCGCCGCGGCGAAGGGTAAATATGCCCTTGAAGAACCGGCTCATTTGCGCACCGCCCCGAATGTGATTCCGCGCAACAGGTGCTTGCGCAACAGGATGGTGATGACCATGACAGGCAGCAGGAAGATGCTGGCCCCGGCCGCCACCGCCGGCCAGTCCTGCCCCCCAACGCCAATGATGGTGGGAATGAAGGGAGGGGCCGTCTGCGCTTCACCGGAGGTCAGCAGCACGGCAAAGGCATATTCGTTCCAGGCAAAGATCAGGCAGAAGATGGCCGTGGAGGCAATTCCGGTCATGGCCTGGGGCAGAACTACCTTGTAGAAGGCCTGGAACCGCGTATAGCCGTCGATCAGGGCCGCTTCTTCATATTCCAGTGGAATTTCATCAATGAACCCCTTGAGAAGCCACACGGACAGGGAAAGATTGACGGCGGTATAAAGAAGGATCATGCCCATATGGGTATCGCTGAGCCCGAGCTGGCGGAACATCAGGAATATGGGGATGGCCACGGCGATGGGCGGCATCATTCGCGTGGACAGGATGAAGAACAGCAGATCGTCCTTTATCGGCACGCGAAAACGGGAAAAGGCATAGGCGGCAAGGGTTCCGAGGAACACGGACAGAAAAGTGGAGCCGAAGCCGATAATGACCGAGTTCATGAACCTCTGGACATAGCGGGAGGGGCCGGCAATAACCATGCCCTTGTCCCGCACGATCTGTTCGACCCAGTTTTTCGGTGGCTCCAGCCCCTCCTCCATGTCCGGGGTGATGCGGGTCTGGGTGGTGAACAGGTTCACATATCCTTCCAGGGTGGGGCGGAAAATCACCTTGGGCGGATAGGCAATGGAATCGGCGGGGGACTTGAAGCCGGTGGCAATGATCCAGAGCAGGGGCATCAGGGTCACGAGCGCATAAAAGACCACCAGGATACCGGCGAACCATTTCATGCGCCGCGAGGGTTCGTTGACGGAAAAGCCGCTCATCTTTCCTTCACCTTGTTCAGGGCCTTCACATAAATGGAGGCGAGACCGAAAATGGTGACAAACAGGATCACCGCATAGGCGGAAGCGTAACCGGTGCGCCACTTTTCGAAGGCTTCACGTTTCAGATCAATGGATGTCAGGGTGGTGACCGAACCCGGCCCTCCCCCGGTCAGTTGCACCACCAGGTCGAACATCTTGAAATTCTCGATGCCGCGGAACAGCACCGCCATCATCAGGAAGGGCAGAACCAGGGGAATGGTGATGGTCCAGAACTGGCGCCATTTGCTGGCGCGATCGATTTCAGCCGCTTCATAGATGGAATCGGGAATGGAGCGCAGCCCGGCAAGGCAGATCAGCATCACGAACGGCGTCCACATCCATGTGTCCACGATCACGATGGCCCAGGGGGCCAGGTCGATGGAGCCGATCATGGAAAAGGAAGACGGGTCCGCGCCGGTAAAGAACGCGACCACATAGTTGAACAGGCCGATCTGGGGTTGATAGAGGAAGGTCCAGAAATTGCCCACCACGGCCGGGGACAGCATCATGGGCAGAACGATCAGGGTGGTCCATAGATCGTTGCCCCGGAATTTCTTGTTGATCAGCCAGGCAAGGGTGAAACCGATCAGCACCTGAAAGAAAATGGTCCAGAACAGGAAATGGGCCGTGGCCTGCATGGTCTGCCAGATATCGGGATCGGTCAGGATGCGTTCATAGTTGCGCAACCCGATCCACTTGACCGGCGCGTTGATGCGATTGACACGGAAATTGGTGAAGCTGAGCCGAATGGTCCAGATCAGCGGAAAGATGTTGATGGCCAGAAGCAGGAAGATGCTGGGTCCGACAAAGATCCAGGCAATGGCCCGGTCCGACAGCCCCCTGATCTTTCGCGCCACCCCCGGCGGTGTCGCTCTGGCGATCCTGTCCATTGCATTTTCCGCCATGGTGCAATCCTTGCTGGTTTCCCGCAGTTTGTCAGATTGTCAGATTGACGCAACCTTGCCAGCGCCGGGGATGCGCACGCAACATGCGCACCCCCCTTTCTCAAGGTAGTATCGTCGGGTTTCGCAGAAACGATACCCTAAAGCTTGCCTTCGTCCTGGAACACTTCGGTCCAGTCGCGAACCAGCCCGTCAAGCGCTTCCTTGGCGGTTCCCTGCCCGGCAACCACATATTTGTGGACGCGGTCCTGCATGGCGAGCAGCAGGGATGCATAGGAAGGTTCGGCCCAGAAATCCTTGACGATGGCCATGGATTCAAGGAACGCCTTGTTGTAGGGCTGGGCATCGGGGAACGCGGGATCCTCAACCACCGAGCGCATGGCGGACGCGCCGCCCATTTCGGTCCAGCGGGCCTGAATCTCGGGCTGGGCGAACCATTTGATATAATCCAGCGCCTCATCCATCATGTCGGTATTGGCGACAACGGAGATGCCCTGGCCGCCCAGCTGGGCAAACTGGCCTGCGGGGCCCTTGGGGTTGGCAAAGTAGCCGGAATGGTCACCGCCCACATTGGGGTCGGCATTCACGCCGGGCCAGATGAAGGCGAAGTTCATCTGCAGGGCCACCTGTCCGGACTTGTAGGCGTCGATATCCTCGGACATGTACCAGTCGGACGATCCCGGCGGTGTGCAGCAGTCATAAAGGGCCTTGTAATATTCCAGCCCGGCAACGGCGCCCGGCGAGTTCACATAGCCGTCCAGCTCCGCATAGGGATTTTCCGGATTGCCATACTCGAAACCGTAATTGTACAGGGCGTTGGTCACACCCATGGTGATCCCTTCGGAGCCGCGTTCCGTGTAGATAGCAGCGCCGTAAACAGTCTTGCCGTCGATCTCGCGCCCCTGGAAGAATTCCGCGATGTCCTTGAGCTGGGACAGGTCGGCGGGAACGCCAAGATCATAGCCATACTTGTCCTTGAACTCCGCCTGCAGCTCGGGCCGGGAGAACCAGTCCTTGCGGTAGGTCCAGCCCACCACGTCCGCATAGGCGGGCAAGGCGTAATAGTTGGGGGTGTTTTTGGGCCATTCGGCATACCCGACCACGGTGGCGGGCAGGAAGTCGTCCATGGAAATGCCGTTGGCGTCAAAGAAATCGTTCAGCTTGACATACTGGCCATTTTCCGCGGCACCGCCAATCCACTGGCTGTCCCCGATCATGAGATCGCACAGGGAGCCACCGGAATTAAGCTCGTTGAGCATGCGGTCGGCAAAGTTAGGCCAGGGCACGAACTCGAAATTCATGTCCACACCCGACTTTTCCTCGAAGTCCTTGGAAAGCTCGACCAACGCATTGGCCGGATCCCACGCTGCCCAGCACAGGGTCATGGTCTTGGCGGCAGCACCCTGCGCCGCAAACACCGATGTGGCCGCCAAGGCAGCCGCAGCAAGCAATAGTGATTTTTTCATGTGATCCTCCCTGATCGGCGCCCACGGCAATATGCCGTGCCTTCGAATTTCCGCCGATGAGGAACGCTATCTGACGTGCGCACCTCAAGTCAAGAAATTTTTGATGTGCGTACATCATCGCAGCGGCAACGCTATCCGTGCGCCACCCTGAGGGGGCGGGCAGGCGCCATGGATCGGAAGATCAAGGGGGGCGGAAAGCTATTCGGGCTGTTCGGGCATGTTCTCGCGCAGGATGATCTCGATGCGGATCCGTTCCTGGGACGCGATGGTTTCCAGCCCGTCGGCGCGGGCCCGCAGAATGCGAATGGAAGAGCGCACCATATGGCGCACATCCTGGGCAATGACCGCATCCATGCGCCCATCGGACAGGCGCTCGCGCGTGTTGGGGGT
>JALWTJ010000401.1 GCA_027082895.1 Hyphomicrobiales bacterium
GGCGATTCCTGGGTGTTCTTCTTTTCGCATCCGGCCGATTTCACGCCGGTCTGCACCACCGAAATGGGGCGGACGGCGCAACTGGCCGAGGAATTCGCCAAGCGCAATGTCAAGCCGCTGGGTCTGTCCACGGATACGGTCGAGGAACATCTTACCTGGATCAAGGACGTGAATGAAACCCAGCATACGGATCTGGAATTTCCCATTGTTGCCGACAAGAACATGGATATTGCCGATCTTTACGAAATGATCCATCCCGGGGAAAATCCCAATCAGGCGGTGCGTTCGGTGTTCATTATCGACCCGAACAAGAAGGTACGCCTGACCATGACCTACCCGATGAATGTGGGACGTAATTTTGATGAAATCCTGCGGGTCATCGACGCGTTGCAGCTTGCCGATGCCAAGACCATTGCCACGCCGGCGGACTGGAAGCCGGGCGATGAAGTGATCATTCCGCCCAGCGTGAGCGACGAGCAGGCAAAGGATCTGTTCCCGCAGGGGTTTGAGACCATCAAGCCCTATCTGCGTACCACCAAGCTCTGATGCCTTGTTTCTTGCCGGGGCCGGATATTTTCCGGTTCCGGGGGGAGGGAACCACAATGCCTTTCGCATCCCTTTCCTTTCGGATGCGGGAGGCGTATCAAGCGACCATCACGTTTGAAGCAAAGGATTCTGAAACATGTCCGCCATTCTCGATATTGCCGCCCGTCAGATCTATGACAGCCGGGGGAACCCGACCGTGGAAGTGGATGTGGTGCTGGATGATGGAAGTTTTGGTCGCGCTGCCGTGCCTTCGGGTGCGTCCACCGGTGCCCATGAGGCGGTGGAATTGCGCGACGGAGGCCCTGCCTATGGCGGCAAGGGCGTTCTGAAAGCCGTTGAGAACGTCAATACCGAGATTGCCGACGAACTGCATGAAATGGATGCGCTGGACCAGATCGGCATCGACAATGCCATGATCGAACTGGACGGCACTCCCAACAAGAGCCGACTTGGCGCCAATGCCATTCTGGGGGTTTCCCTGGCGGTGGCACGTGCTGCTGCCGAGTCCTCGGAATTGCCCCTGTTCCGCTATGTGGGCGGTCCCAACGCGCATGTGCTGCCGGTTCCGATGATGAACATCATCAATGGTGGCGAACATGCGGACAACCCGATTGACATTCAGGAATTCATGATCATGCCCGTGGGGGCAGAGAGCATTGCCGATGCGGTGCGGATCGGATCGGAAATCTTCCATGTTCTGAAGAAGGAGCTTGGGAGCAAGGGATATAACACCAATGTGGGGGACGAAGGCGGTTTTGCGCCCAATCTGGACAGTGCCGAACAGGCGCTGGGCTTTATCGTTGATGCCATTTCCAAGGCCGGATACGAACCGGGACAGGATGTGGCGTTGGCGCTGGATTGCGCCGCGTCGGAATATTTCAAGGATGGCAAGTATGAGTTGAAGGGGGAGGGCAAGAGCCTGACCCCTGAAGAGCATGTGGCCTATCTGGCGGATCTGATCAAACGCTTCCCGATCATTTCCATCGAGGATGGCATGGCCGAGGATGACTGGGAGGGTTGGCAGGCCCATACTCGGGAATCCGGCGACAGGGTGCAACTGGTGGGCGACGACCTGTTCGTGACCAATACCGAGCGGCTGAAAAGCGGCATCAAGATGGGGGTTGCCAATTCCATTCTGGTCAAGGTCAACCAGATTGGCACCCTGAGTGAAACCCTTGATGCGGTGCAGACGGCGCACCGGGCAGCCTACACTTCGGTCATTTCCCACCGTTCCGGGGAGACGGAGGACAGTACCATTGCCGATCTGGCGGTGGCCCTGAACTGCGGGCAGATCAAGACCGGCTCCCTGTCCCGTTCCGAACGGTTGAGCAAATACAACCAGTTGATCCGTATCGAGGAACAGCTGGGCACCAGCGCCGTCTATGCGGGCCGGGACTATATCAAGGGGTACAAGGGGTAGGGGAACGCTTCAAGGAAGAGGCTGACGCCTGACGGTCCGGCACCTTGCTGCTGCCCTGTTTTCCAAACCATGTTGCCTTCAATGAAGACAGCCGTGCATCTGCGACCACTTGAATTGTTTTGACAATAAAGCTGGGCGCCGACGCCATTCAGGCGGGGCGTATCTGGGAGGGAAAACGGGGTGTTGTCCGCCTATACTTGTCGACAAGGCCGCAAATAGTTACCATTATCCCCTGTTTCACTGGATAGAGAAGGGGATACAATGGCAAAAATTCCTGCGGGTTCTTTCCTTTTGGCATCTGCTGCGGGTCTTGTACTCGGGCTGGTGATGGGGGCAAGTGCAGTTCTTGCCCAGAGCAATGGGGCACAGCAGGGCTACGGTGTTGCCGGTTTGTGGCAATGTGAAAGTGGTATCCGTCCCATCAACAACAATCCGAATCTTCCGGCCGTCTACATCCAGTTCCGGATGATGGTTAATCCGGACGGCACGGTTCAGGCCCAGGGCATCATGAACGAGCAGAGCCAGTTTGCTGCCCAGGGCAACTGGCAGCTTTCTCAAGATGGATCATTCGTAATTCAGGGGCAAATGCAGGATGTTCTTGGCGTTTCCCCCTGGCTCTTTGGTTCCATGGTTACGTCGCCAAACACCATGAGTACCCAGGCGATGGACCAGGCAAATATTGTGGCCAATCAATGCCAGAGAATTCAGTAGGCTGAACTTTCAACCTGCTGCGTCAACCCGCATTTCCCCGAATGGGAATGGGCCATATTCGTTGAGGGCCGGACGTACGGTGTGCGCCCGGCCTGTTTTGTTCGCTTGAACAATCAGTCCATGTTGTCCATGTCGGCCCGGATGTTTTCGGGCACATCATCCATGGAGAATGTTTTCTGTTCTTCGGGACTTGCCAGAAATCCGATCAGACCAGCCAGTTCTTCCGGGCTCAGTTCAATCTGACCGCCCAGTTCATCCTCCTGCATGGGGATCATGATCGCGGCCTTTTCCCACAGGTCCGAGGCAACTTCCATGGCGTTGATCGGGGTATCATAGGCGCCATATGTCAGGTCGGGGCCATCTTCTCCGCCAATGCCGTTCATCTGGTGGCATACGACGCACCCCTTTTCAGCAAAGACCTTGTGACCGATGGCCGGATCGAAGGGAGGAAAGACCAACTGGTCATTGAGGGAGAACCCGTTGGTTGCGGCCTCGGGTGACAGGGCAACCATGTCACTTGCCTGTGTAGCCATCGCGAACGAGGAAAGCACGGCTCCTGCAATCATCAACTGTCCGAACAATTTCATGGCAGTTTCCTTTCTGCACGTTTTTCGTGCTGTTGAATTTCGTGCCGACATCTTGTGGCTAAACAGCCAACAGAACCGGTACGCCCATGAAGGTTAGCGCTCACACGATGGACGGATTTGACATAAGTCAAGGTGGTGACTCCCGTTGAGGTAGACAACGTTTCCGTCAGACAAGTTTACAGCGAAGTAACGCTTCAATTTCAACTTCGCGCGGCTTCGCTGCAAAATAAATTGCCAAATATATGGAGAAGTAACATGACCACGACCATGACCAGACGTGCAGTAATGGGCCTGATGGCCACGAGCGCCGCCGCGATGGCTTTTGCGCGCCCCTCCCTGGCGCAGGAAGATACCAAGACGATCGTTCAGGTGAACATGTGGGACAATGGGGCTGATCAGATCAGCGGTTTTGACATGGAGCATCGCGTCATGCTCGGAACGCCCGATGCGGCCTTCAAGGATGATGCGCCGATGGGCTTTACCCCCAACAAGTATGTGGTTCCGCATGGGGATGTGACCTTTGTTGCCACCAACACGTCCGAGTTGCAGGAGCACGAAATGATCGTGATCCCCATTGCTGATGTCACCGCACCCTTGCCCTATGACGAGGATTCCGAACGGCTGGACGAGGATGCCGCCGGCGCCATTGGCGAGGTTCCCGAAACAAAACCGGGTGAAACAGGCAGCGTAACCCTGCGTCTCAGTCCGGGCACCTATATGCTGGCCTGCAACATTGCCGGGCACTATGCCATGGGCATGTGGACACTGATCACCGTGATCTGAGCGAAAGTTCACGGCACGAATGGGGGTCGGGCGAAATTCGCCCGGCCTTTTTTATGTGATCATGCAGGTCCACCATCAATCACGCCAGCAGACCATACCCTCAAATCGCGCATTATCATGATTGTTCGTTCAGCCAGGTAACCTCATGAACATGGGCATTGCTGGCGACTGCAAGTATTTGGGTTCTGCCATCTTCTTTGCCGCCCCGCCACAGCCTCAACGTCAAGGTTGGCCCCTTCAGTTCCTCGACCTGCTCAAATGCCAGCCATGCCACCGGGGCAGACCGGGTTGCCTGCGCGCCAGCCTTTTCTATCTGCTGTCGGATCCGTTTCCGGACTTCATCAGGGAAATATTGATAGGCGATTGAATGGAACAGCACGCGCACCATTCCAGGATCACCTTTGCGATCAAATTGTGCTTCAACCCAGTCTGCCGCATCGCTTTGGATCACAATCGGCGGGTCGGACAGGGCAATATCAATAGCCGCTTCCAACCGTTTCATCCGGTCTGTCTGGTCGGGCCAGACAAAAGCCAGCAAACGTTTTCGTTGTTCGGGGTCGCGAAAATCGAGCGGATTAAGATCACATCCGCGCCGTTCCCGAATTTCCACTTTGTTCAATTCCGGCACAGGGCCATGCCAGTCAGGTGCAATAATCGGGGCATTGTCCCTGTCGCCCACAGGCTGGTCCGCGATCTGGTAGCGGAAACGATCGGGAAACAGATTCAGTCCGCCGCTTGCCCCGACCTCAAACAGGGAAAGGGGCAGGCCGGTTTTACGGGCAATAGCACCCATGCCCGGATAAAGGATACCGGATCGGGCCACTTCACTGGTTTGAGGCGCATGCTTTAGCCATGCGCATATTTCGTTGTCCGCACTTTTGATGGAACGGTTCAAAACCTGCCGGAAGGTAGCATCTTCCGGCATTCTGCCGTCAGGCGGATAGCATTCAGCCAGATCAGGAAGGTTCCCGCCCCGGACCAGACCGTGCAAGGCACCTGCAACCCGAAGAGCGAGCGCGTCACCCGTGGCATCGGGAATGCCCTGCCAGTTCAGTATTTTGCGCCCGGTGCTGGAGGTATGGTCCAGCACCTTCTCAAACTGACGTAACAAGCGTGCCGTAAATGGGGACCCAAGGCGTTGGCACCAGCCGGCCTGCACATGAAAGCTCTGACGGATGGTTTCTTCTTTGATCATGGCAAAGTATGTCAGCATTGCTGACTTGATTCAACTCCCGTTCCCAAATGCATGTCTGTGGTAGCAACCGCTCCTTAACGGCTTTGCTTTAACAACGAAATCAGCATTTGATCAAAAAGGCCTCTCATGACCACACGCCTGAAACGCCCGGCGGTTTTTCGTCATTTTTTCATCGGTACCTTGCTGATCGCATTTCAGGCCTACCTGGGATACAGCGCCATCAATGGACATTTTGGCATTGCCAGTCAGAAGCAGATGCTGTCCGATATCGAGGTTCTGAAAGCTCGGCAAGCCAGTTTGCAGGCCCAGATTGATGCCTATAAGCAACGCATTTCCCTGTTTGATCCGCAAAAGCTGGATCCGGATATTGTCAGCGAGAATGCGCGTGCCTTGTTGTCCATGGCCGATCCGCGGGACATCATCGTGCGCCTGCCACCGGCAAAATAACTGCATTTCAGTTTATTGTGACTCTTAACTGATTTTTAGTTGACTGTGTAACATTTTGATATTGCAATGCGATTCACGACGATTTTTGTGCTGATCGTCTTTGCGAAATGTGCCGGGCCGGTTACACTGCAATGGATTCACCGACGTCCGGATGTTTGTGCCTCTCAGGGGCGGGTCCGGGTCTGTTTATGCAATTGATCATGGTGCCGCGATCCCGACAGGGGCGGCGCAAGGGAGAAAGCCAATGGCGCGTGCCGCATCATCTGCCAAATCCGCATCCAGGGGCAAGGGAGGGGGTGCGCGTGCCGGAAGCCGGAGCAAGGGCGGCGGCAAGACGGCGGCTGCGCGGCCCAATATTCCGGACTTTACCCGGGACGAGGAACTGCGTGCCTATCACGACATGCTGCTGATCCGGCGTTTCGAGGAAAAGGCGGGCCAGATGTATGGCATGGGTCTGATCGGAGGATTCTGCCATCTCTATATCGGGCAGGAAGCGGTGGTAACCGGTGTTACCATGGCGGCGGACCCTGCGGATGCATCCATCACGTCCTACCGGGACCATGGGCACATGCTGGCGGTGGGGATCGATCCCAAGGGGGTCATGGCGGAACTGACCGGGCGGCGCGACGGGCTTTCCAAGGGCAAGGGCGGCTCCATGCACATGTTTTCCCTTGAAAAGCGTTTCTATGGCGGCAATGGCATCGTGGGGGCGCAGGTTTCGCTGGGAACGGGGATTGCCTTTGCAGCCCGCTACCGCGGGGACGACACCGTGACCCTGACCTATTTCGGGGACGGCGCATCCAACCAGGGGCAGGTCTATGAGAGCTTCAACATGGCCAAGCTGTGGAACCTGCCGGTGGTCTACATCATCGAGAACAACAAATATGCCATGGGAACGTCCCTTGAGCGTTCGTCGGCCCAGACCGATCTTTCGCAGCGGGGGGCAAGTTTCAACATTCCGGGCGAACAGGTGGATGGCATGGATGTGCGCCATGTGCGTGACGCGGCACAGCGGGCCATCGCGCATGCACGCAGCGGCAAGGGGCCGTACATTCTGGAAATGCTGACCTATCGGTACCGGGGACATTCCATGTCCGACCCGGCCAAGTACCGGTCCAAGGACGAGGTGCAGTCCATGCGCTCGGAACATGACCCGATCGAGCAGGTCAAGGCCCGCATCCTCAAGAACGGGTTTGCCAGCGATGCCGAGCTCAAGGAAATCGAGAAACAGATACGGGCGCAGGTGACGGAAGCGGCGGATTTTGCCAGTGTGTCGCCGGAGCCAGACCCGTCCGAATTGTGGACCGATGTGGTGGTGGAGGGGGCCTGACATGTCCGTTGTTTCCTTGCCCATCGTATTTGTGCCTGCTGTTCCTTTCGCGCCGGTGGCCGTTTGCGCCTGTCATTCGGTCTGTGGCCGGACCTTTGGCGAACCCAACCTGATTTCAGCGGAGGTCTTTTGACATGCCGACCGATATTCTCATGCCCGCCCTGTCCCCGACCATGGAGGAAGGCACGCTGGCCAAGTGGCTCGTCAGGGAGGGGGACAAGGTTGCTCCCGGTGATGTGATCTGTGAAATCGAGACCGACAAGGCAACCATGGAAGTGGAAGCCGTTGACGAGGGTACCATCGGCAAGATCGTGGTTGATGCGGGAAGCGAAAATGTGGCTGTGAATTCCACCATCGCCATTCTGCTGGAGGAGGGGGAAGATCCCTCGAGCATCGGGGAAACGACTTCTGCACACGCCTCGCCGGCTCCGGGGCCTTCTGCTGCTCCCGTGGATGAGCAAGCCGCTGTTGCGCCGGCGGCCCCGGTGACCGAGGGGCCGGGTGGGGCGCCCGTAATGGAGGTGGCACAGGATCCGGATCTGCCGGAGGACGTGGAATTTGTCGACATGAGCGTACGTCAGGCGCTGAACGAGGCCATGTCCGAGGAAATGCGGGCCGACCCGGATGTGTTCCTGATGGGGGAGGAGGTTGCCCAGTATCAGGGGGCCTACAAGGTGTCCCAGGGCATGCTGGAGGAGTTCGGCGACAAGCGGGTGCTGGATACGCCGATAACCGAGCACGGATTTACCGGCATCGGTGTCGGGGCAGCCTTTGCCGGTCTCAAGCCCATCGTCGAATTCATGACGTTCAATTTTGCCATGCAGGCCATTGACCAGATCATCAACTCGGCGGCCAAGCAGCTTTACATGTCCGGCGGGCAGGTGGCCGCGCCCATCGTCTTTCGCGGGGCGAACGGTCCCGCGTCCCGGGTGGCAGCCCAGCATTCACAGGATTTCACGGCCTGGTACTCCCATGTTCCGGGGCTGACGGTCATTGCGCCCTACAGTGCGGCGGATGCCAAGGGGCTTCTGAAAGCGGCCATCCGCTCGCCGAACCCGGTGGTGTTTCTGGAAAACGAATTGCTGTACGGGGTGAGCTTTCCCGTGCCCCGGATGGACGATTTCGTGCTGCCCATCGGCCGGGCACGCATCGTGCGGCCGGGCCGGGACGTGACCATCGTTTCCTTTTCCATGGGTATGAAATACGCTACCGAAGCCACCGAACGGCTGGTGGCCGAGGGGGTCGATGTGGAACTGATCGACCTGCGTACCATCCGGCCCATGGACAGTGCCACCATCGTGGAATCGGTAAAAAAGACCGGCCGCTGCGTGGTGGTGGAAGAGGGGTGGCCGCAGGGTTCCGTCGGCTCGGAAGTGTCCGCCCGCATCATGGAGCAGGCCTTTGACTATCTGGATGCGCCGGTAATGCGCATCACGGGCAAGGATGTGCCGATGCCCTATGCCGCGAACCTTGAAAAACTGGCCCTGCCGAATGCCGATGAAGTGATTGCGGCCGTCAATGCCGTGACCTACCGCACCTGAAGGAAGCTCGCATGCCCATAAATATTACCATGCCCGCCCTGTCCCCGACGATGGAGGAAGGCACACTGGCAAAATGGCACGTCAAGGAAGGGGATGCCGTTTCTCCCGGCGACGTGATCTGCGAAATTGAAACCGACAAGGCGACCATGGAGGTGGAAGCGGTCGATGAGGGAACCATCGGCAAGATCGTGGTGGGAGAGGGAAGCGAAAACGTCAAGGTGAATTCCGTTATCGCGGTCTTGCTGGAGGAAGGGGAAAGCGCCGATGCCATCGGTTCGGTTGCGCCTTCTGCAAAAAGCGCCGAACAGGGGGATGAAGAAAAGCCGAAGGCAAACGGGGGCAAACCGGTAGGCAGCGCTGCGGTATCGGGGGCACAGGCACCGGCTGAATCCGCGCAAAGAGCGGCGGCACCTGCCGCTGCTGTTCCGCTGGCATCTGCTTCCGTGACGCCTTCGGAGCGTGCTGTGGAGACGGAAGGGCGGGTGTTCGCTTCGCCCCTGGCGCGTCGCATGGCCCGTGAAGCCGGTTTGGACATTTCGGCCCTGGAAGGTTCGGGACCACGGGGCCGGGTCGTCAAGGCGGACGTGGAAAAGGCATTGCGCGAAGGTGTGCCGGGCAAGGCCCCATCTGCCCAGGCGCAAACGTCGGCTCTGGCCGGCGGGATGGGGGCGGAACAGGTCAGGGCCTTGTATGAGGAAGGCAGTTACGATGTGCGGCCCAATGACGGCATGCGTTCGGTGGTGGCGCAGCGCCTGACGGAAGCCAAGCAGACCATTCCCCATTTTTATCTCAACGTTGATTGCCGTCTGGACAATCTGCTGGCGGCGCGGGCCGATATCAATGCCAGCGCACCGGTGAACGGGGAGGGCAAGCCCGCCTTCAAGCTGTCGGTCAATGATTTCATCATCAAGGCCTGGGCGCTGGCGTTGCAAAAGGTGCCCGATGCCAATGCCACCTGGGCAGGGGATTCCATCCTCTACCACCACCGTTCGGATATCGCGATTGCGGTGGCGGTTCCCGGCGGGCTGTTCACACCGGTTGTCAAGGCGGCCGATACCAAGTCCCTGCAGCAGATTTCCGATGAGGTGCGGGACTTTGCTGTCCGTGCCAAGTCAAAGAAGCTGGCGCCCCATGAATATCAGGGAGGGGCCAGTTCCATTTCCAATCTGGGCATGTTCGGGATCAAGCATTTCGCCGCCGTCATCAACCCGCCCCACGGCACCATCCTGGCGGTTGGCGCGGGGGAAGAACGGGTTTTTGCCGACAAGGGACAGGTGCGTACGGGCACCTTCATGACGGTAACCCTTTCTTGTGATCACCGGGCTGTGGATGGCGTATTGGGGGCACAGGTTCTGGGTGCCTTCAAACAGTTGATCGAGCAACCTGTCATGATGTTGGTGTAGGACCATGGGAAACGAGAACGCAAAATCCATCCTGTGCTTTGGCGACAGTCTGACCTGGGGACACAACCCGGATGGTGTCCGCCATCCGTATGCGCACCGCTGGACGGGGGTGCTTGAAGCCACGCTGGGGCGGGACAAGGTCCGCATCATCGAAGAGGGGCTGGGGGGCCGTACAACTGTATTTGATGACAATTCGGGGCCTTCAAACCTGAATGGCGCCCACCTGTTGCCTACTCTGCTGGGCAGCCATCAGCCCCTGGATGCGGTCATCATCATGCTGGGCACCAACGATTTGAAGAACCACGTCTGCGGTAATGTGCAGGCCATTGCCCGGGGGGTCGGGCGGCTGGTGCAGATCGTGCAGACCTTTGCCTGGTGGGGGGACTACGCGACCCCGGAAATCATCCTCGTGTCACCTCCCCATTGCGTCAAGGCGAATGATCCGGTCATGCGCGGCATTTTTGATGGAGCTATCGAGAAAAGCCGTCACCTTTCCAGTGAGATCCGACGGGTAGCCGGGGAGCGCAATGTGCATTTTTTTGATGCGGCGAGCGTGGCGACAGCTTCTCCCATTGACGGGGTGCATCTGAACGCTGCCAGCACGCGGGCAATCGGGGAGGCGCTGGCCCCGCTGGTGGCCGATATACTTGATCTTTGAACCGGGAACCCGGTTCATCTCTTCCCTCGTGCCAATGCGGCATGAACGCGCAATGAATATGAATTTTTCAAGAGGACACGATGTCACATACACCCCATGAACTGTTTGAAGAGTTTCCCGACCGGGTCGAAAAGATCAAGGAACTGAAACTGAATGACGCTCATTTTTCCCGTCTTTATGACGAGTACCACGAGATCAACCGCAAGGTGCATGTGGCGGAAACGGATATCAAGCCGACGTCGGATGCGCACCTTGAGGAATTGCGCAAGCAGCGTCTTTTGCTGAAGGACCAGCTGTTTGCCATGCTGGTTGGCGAATAGAAGCGAACATTTCAAGCGAGATAGTGCCATGGCCAAAACATATGATCTGATCGTTCTGGGCTCCGGTCCGGGGGGGTATATTGCGGCCATTCGTGCCGCTCAGCTCGGCATGAAAACTGCTATTGTCGAGCGTGAGCACATGGGGGGCATCTGTCTCAACTGGGGGTGCATTCCCACCAAGGCGCTGCTGCGTTCCGCAGAAATCTATTCCCACATGAATCACGCGGCGGATTTCGGCCTGAAGGCAGGCAAGATTTCGGCGGATATTCCTGCCATCGTTACCCGCTCGCGCAATGTCACCAAGCAGATGAGCACCGGCATCGGCTTCCTGATGAAAAAGAACAAGGTGGACGTGATCTGGGGGGAGGGCAGGATCAGCGCGCCGGGGGAACTGGTGGTGGGCCCGATGAAAAAAGCGGTTCAGGAACCCCAGAATCCGAAACCGCGCGGTGTTTTGCCCGAGGGTACATACCGGGCCAAGCATATCATTGTTGCCACCGGTGCGCGGCCCCGGGTGCTTCCCGGCATCGCGCCGGACGGGGAGCGTATCTGGACCTATTTTGATGCCATGAAGCCCAAGAAACTGCCCAAAAGCATGCTTATCATGGGATCCGGGGCGATCGGTATCGAGTTTGCCTCCTTTTACCAGGCCATGGGGTGCCAGGTGACGGTAGTGGAACTGCTGGAGCGCATCTTGCCGGTGGAGGATGCGGAAATTTCCGCTTTTGCACGCAAGCGGCTGGAAAAGAGGGGTATTCGCATCCTGACCGGCACCAGGGTTGAAAAGGTTGAAAAGGGGACGGGTTCCCTTTCGGCCCGTGTCACGGACAAGGATGGCAAAAGCGAAACCCTTGAAGCCGATGTCCTGATATCGGCGGTCGGTGTTCAGGGCAATATAGAAAATATCGGCCTTGAGAAACTGGGTGTAAAGACCGATCGTTCCGTCATCAGCATTGACGGGTTCGGCCGCACCAACGTGCCCGGAATTTACGCTATTGGCGATGTGGCGGGTGGCCCGATGCTGGCCCACAAGGCGGAGCATGAGGGGGTGATCTGCGTGGAGGCCATCGCCGGGCAGAAGGTGCATCCGCTGGACAGGGGCAAGATCCCGGGATGCACCTATTGCGATCCGCAGGTGGCGAGCGTGGGGCTGAGCGAAGCGGCGGCGCTGGAAGCAGGCCGCAAGATCAAGGTCGGCCGTTTTCCGTTCATCGCCAATGGCAAGGCGGTGGCGTTGGGGGATTCCGAGGGGCTGGTCAAGACCATCTTTGATGCCCAGACCGGTGAACTTCTGGGGGCGCATATGGTTGGCCCGGAAGTTACGGAACTCATTCAGGGGTTCGTGGTGGCCATGAACCTTGAAACGACGGAAGAGGAACTGATGCATACCATCTTCCCGCATCCCACCCTGTCCGAAACAATGAAGGAAAGCGTACTTGACGCCTATGGCCGGGCACTCAATATGTAGCGTATGGCCGCAAGGGGAAGGCGGGGCCGTGTTCCCCCGTGAATTTCCCGACAAAGCGGTTTTCGTCAAAACGGGTTCACAGGTGATTGGTCATAGGTGATTCATGGGAATTTTCGGTTTTATCCTGACGCTGATCGTGGGGGGCGTCGCCGGTATCATTGCCGACCGGTTGATGCAGGCGCACAATTCCATCGTGCTCAACGTCATTCTGGGGGTTGTTGGCGCCGGGGTGCTCAATTTCCTGGTCTGGCTGATTTTCGGTCTTTGGGGTGGAAACCTGTTGTGGCAACTGTTAACGGGAATTATCGGAGCCAGTGCCCTGATCTGGGGCTACCGGCAGGTGCGACACCGGCGTTGACCGGCAGCATCCAATATAAAGGGAAAAATAATGTCGACGGCAAAAAAGGTATTTTTTGGAATTTTTCTGGCAGGACTGGGACTTGGCACCATCATGGGGCTGGTCAATCTGGTCGCGCCCGATGCGGTATCCGTCACGCTCAACGACGAAAATGTGGAGGGTCTGACGGCCCTGTGGACGTCCATGCTGTCGGCGGGTATTCCGGCCCTGATTTTCGCACTGATCGCAGCGGGTATTACCAGCCTGTTCACGCGGAAAAAGAAGGCGGACTGATATTTCATGGTCACGTTGATCGATACGAACCGCCCACGGCATCCGGAAAAGGCCCACCGGCCCGACAGTGCGGTGCTGCGCAAGCCTTCCTGGATTCGCGTAAAGGCGCCCGGGGGCGGCGACTATCAGCAGACCAAATCCATCATTCGTGACAACAATATCGTAACCGTATGCGAGGAAGCGGGCTGCCCCAATATCGGGGAATGCTTTTCCAAGAAGCATGCCACCATGATGATCATGGGGGAGATCTGCACCCGTGCCTGCGCCTTTTGCAACGTGGCTACCGGCATTCCCTTGCCGCTTGACCGGCAGGAGCCGGTCAATGTGGCCCGTGCCGTGGAAAAGCTGGGGCTGAACCATGTGGTGATAACCTCGGTGGACAGGGACGACCTTGCCGATGGCGGGGCGGCCCATTTTGCGAAGGTCATTGGTGAAATTCGCTCCCGCTGCCCGCAAACAACGATCGAAGTGCTGACGCCGGACTTCCTGCGCAAGCCGGGGGCGCTTGAAACCGTGGTGGCGGCGCGGCCGGACGTGTTCAATCACAATCTGGAAACGGTGCCGGGGAATTATCTCAAGGTGCGCCCCGGCGCCCGTTATTTCCATTCCATCCGTCTGTTGCAACGGGTCAAGGAGCTTGATCCGGACATGTTCACCAAGTCCGGCATCATGGTGGGACTGGGGGAAGAACGAAACGAAGTCTTGCAGTTGATGGACGATCTGCGGTCGGCCGATGTGGATTTCCTCACCATCGGGCAATATCTGCAACCCACCCGCAAACATCATCCGGTCATCCGGTTTGTCACGCCGGAAGAATTTGACGCCTACAAGACCGTTGCCCGTACCAAGGGTTTCCTGTTGGTGTCTTCCTCTCCGTTGACCCGTTCGTCCCATCATGCGGGGGAGGATTTCGCCAAGCTGCAGGCGGCCCGCCGGGAACGCAATGCCGGGTAAGGGGTGGGCGCATCGAACCGGTCTGCTCCATCTGCTGTTTCTTGGCCATGTCCGGTGTTCTGGCCGGGAGGTATTGAGCATCTTGCGAAAAACGCTGTCCGGCCGGAAGTTGCCGAACCGGCGCTGCGTCGAGGCCATGCCGTTATGCGAAGCCTGCTGAACAGATTAGCGACCGTTTCATGCCGCACCTGAAATTTTCCCGTACCGCCCCCTTCGCACCCGATCAGATGCTGGACCTGGTCAGTGATCTGCGCGCTTACCCGGACTTCGTCCCCAATTGTTCATCCATGCATCTGGAGCGGGACGCGGGTTGGGGCAAGGGAGAAAAATATGGTTGCGACGCACGCATGCATGTGCGTTTTGGCCCCATATCCCGCAGCTATACCAGCCAGGT
>JALWTJ010000402.1 GCA_027082895.1 Hyphomicrobiales bacterium
GATTTCCGCCGTGCCCATCGCGACATCATCATCAAGCCGCTGCATGGAAACGGAGGGGCGGGCGTGTTCTTCCTGCGCGCGGACGATCAGAACCTGGTTTCCCTCCTCGAAATGTTCGAGAAGGATTTTCCCGAACCCTTCATGATCCAGAAATACCTGCCCGACGTGCGCAAGGGCGACAAGCGCATCATCATCATTGACGGGGAGCCCGTGGCCGGCCTCAATCGCATACCGGCCGAGGGCGAGGCGCGTTCCAACATGCATGTGGGGGGGCGGCCCCAATTGTGCGACCTGACCACCCGGGATCTGGAAATATGTGCCCGCATCGCTCCAGCTCTCAAGGAACGTGATTTCATCTTTGTCGGTATTGACGTGATCGGGGACTATCTGACCGAGATCAACGTGACGTCCCCCACCGGTATTCGCGAGATCAAGCGATTTGGCGGCCCGGATGGCGCCGCGCTGATCTGGGATGCCATCGAACGGCGCCGATAGGGGGCTTTCCCGCCGCCCGGCAACGCTCCGGGGTGTTTTTCCCTTTGTCTCGAGCTTGTCAGTGCGTATGGCCTGTGCCAGACAGGGGCCATGAGCTCGGTTTTTCTCGTGGCGTTTGCCACATATTTTGCAACGGTTGGCCCCGCGGACATTGCCTTTGTCTTTGCGGCGCTGACCCGCGACAATACCAATGCCGAACGGTTGGCCTTTGCCACCCGCGGCATCCTGGTTGCTACCGCAATCCTTCTGGTGTTCGGCTTTCTGGGCAATTCGATCCTTGACCTGTTCGGCATCACCCTGCCCGCCTTGCAGACCGCCGGCGGCATATTGCTGATGCTGATTGCCATGGACATGGTGTTTGCCCGCCATTCCGGGGGCACCTCCACTACCAGCGAGGAAACGGCGGAAAGCCGCAAGCGTCAGGATATTTCCGTGTTTCCCCTCGCTCTGCCCCTGCTGGCAGGCCCCGGGTCCATTTCCGCCACCATTCTTCTGACTACCGGCGCCCGCGACAGTGGCGATTTCTGGTGGGTACTGGCGGCCATGGGCAGCATCATGGGCGTGACATGGATCACCCTCCTTCTGGCCATTCCCATCCAGAAGCTGCTCGGACTGACCGGTCTGTCGGTTGTCTCGCGCATTGTCGGCATTCTTCTGGCGGCCCTTGCCGTGCAATTCATCTTTGATGGAATCGGTAGCAGCGGTTTGCTGTCCGGCACCGCCTGAAGACGTCCCGCATTTTCGATCCGGGGCCGGAAGGGAACCGATGTTCGCTTAATGTTCTTGTCTTGGCGGACAGCTTCTGTTAGGTCTGAATCCACCGGAAAAGCCGGAAACGATCAGAGTAGACCTGCCCGGGACAAAGGAAGATGGTTGCGCGCATTCAGACGGTGGCATTCAGGGGAATCGAGGCGGTGCCGGTGGATGTGCAGGTGCAGGTGGCGTCCGGCCTGCCCGCCTTCACCATCGTGGGCTTGCCCGACAAGGCGGTCGCCGAAAGCCGTGAGCGGGTGCGGGCAGCCCTGATTGCTTCCGGTCTGTCCCTGCCCCCAAAACGCATTACCATCAACCTGGCACCTGCCGATCTGCCAAAGGAAGGCTCCCATTACGATCTTCCCATTGCCCTGGGGCTGATGAGTGCCATTGGTGCTGTCCCTTCCGATGCGGCTGCAGGTTATCTGGTGCTGGGCGAACTGGCCCTTGATGGCCGGATTTCCTCCGTTGCCGGCACCCTGCCCGCCGCCATTGCCGCCAATGGGCGGGATATGGGGATAATCTGCCCTGCTGCAACCGGTGCCGAGGCGGCCTGGGCCGCCAGCGACATGGACATCGTGGCTCCGGCCAACCTGCTGGAACTGGTCAATCACCTGAGTGGAAACCAGATCCTGCCCCGGCCTGCGGCCATGCGCCAGCCGGACACGCAGGCCCTGCCGGACCTGAGCGAAATTCGCGGGCAGGAAGTCGCGCGCCGGGTGCTGGAAATTGCCGCGGCCGGCGGGCACAACCTGCTCATGATCGGTCCCCCGGGTGCCGGCAAGTCCATGCTGGCGGCGCGCCTGCCTTCCATTCTTCCGCCCCTCGATCCGCGCGAGATGCTGGATGTTTCCATGATCCAGTCCATTGCAGGGGAAATGGCGGGAGGCCGGATTTCGTCCCGTCGCCCCTTTCGTTGTCCCCATCATTCCGCATCCATGGCGGCTTTGGTGGGCGGGGGGTTGAAGGTGCGGCCCGGGGAAGTGTCCCTGGCCCACAATGGTGTGCTGTTTCTGGACGAGCTGCCCGAATTTTCACCCCAGGTGCTGGACAGTTTGCGCCAGCCCCTGGAATCGGGGGAAACCGTGATTGCTCGCGCCAATGCCCGCGTAACCTATCCGGCCCGGTTTCAACTGGTCGCGGCCATGAACCCCTGCAAGTGCGGCATGGCGGGAACGCCCGGACATACCTGCCGGCGTGGGGAGCGCTGCGTCACCGATTATCAGGCCCGGCTATCCGGTCCGTTTCTGGACCGGATTGACCTGCGTATTGACGTTCCCGCCGTTTCCGCCATCGACATGATGGGGGATGGCAAGGCGGAAAGCAGCGCCCGGGTGGCCGCGCGTGTCAGTGCAGCCCGCAAGATCCAGCGGCAGCGATTCCTGGAGATGGGGCAGACATCCCTGCACACCAATGCTGCGGCAAGTCCCGACCTGATCGAGAAGATTGCCACCCCGGATCCCGAAAGCCGTGCCCTGCTGGTTGAGGCCGCGGAACGGTTTTCCCTGTCCGCCCGGGCCTATCATCGGGTGCTCAAGGTGGCTCGGACCCTTGCCGACCTGGGGGGCGAGTTGCAGGTGCGGCGCCCCCACATTGCCGAGGCCCTGAGTTATCGGCTCGCCAGTTCCCTGGCATGAATCGGCGTGGCTTTTCATGCCGTTGAAGGGATCAATTGTTCGCCAGATTTCGTTTGCCGGGTCAGTCCCTGTTAACTCTCCTGGTGCATAATGGCACCTGCGTTGGGATATTCGTGCGGATCAATGAAGAATTGAAACGCGGGGAGCATTGCAGCGCGGATGAATTTGCCGTTTCTGGCCACGAGGGAGATTTGACAGCTTTCATGTCCCGTTGTCAGGCACAACTCATTGATTGGAACGACCAGAAGGGGTTCGGCTTTGCCCGCCTGCAAGGGGGCACCGAGCGGGTATTCGTGCACATAAAATCCCTCAATCCGCACATGCCCCGTCCCCGTCAGGGCGACCGGCTGGAACTGGAAATCGTGGATGGTCGCAACGGGCGGCCTGCTGCGGCCAACGTGGACATTCTTGGTGCAAAGACCGGCCTTGAAGCCGCCCTGTCCCCCCATCTGGCCACCGCCGCCATGCTTCTGATCCTGCTGCAGGTGGACCTGGTGCGCGGTACCGTACCCATGTGGCTTGCCAGCCTTTATGTCTCCATGGGAGCCCTGGCCGTCATTGCCTATTCCTGGGACAAGAAGGTGGCCCGGATCGGCGCCTGGCGCATTTCGGAAACCCGCCTGCTGCTGATCGATTTTTGCGGGGGGATCATCGGCGGCCTGCTGGCCCAGCACATGTTCAGCCACAAGACCAGCAAGAAGCCCTATCAGAAATCCACCCTTGTCAATGTGATACTGCACGCGGCCATCCTTGGGGGACTGGGCAGCGGCCTGATTCATCTGCCCGGCATTTTCAGCCTGTCCTGATCGCAAAGCGGCACCAATGGTGATAGGGATGGTCCGGATCGCGGATGATCGAGGGAAAATCGGCATGATGCAGCGCATC
>JALWTJ010000403.1 GCA_027082895.1 Hyphomicrobiales bacterium
TGTCGGCGGTCACCGTGGTGATGATGTCCGCTCCCTGCACCGCCGCTTCACCCGAGGAGCAGGCGCGGCATCGGATGCCGCTGCCCGCAAGGTTGGCCATGCATTTTTCCGTTGCCGAGGGGTCGATGTCGAACAGGCGTACCTCCTCGATGCCGCAGATTGCCTTGAAGGCCAGCGCCTGAAACTCCGACTGCGCGCCATTGCCGATCATGGCCATTATCCGGCCCCCCGCAGGCATGAGATAGCGGGCTGCCAGCGCCGATGTGGCCGCGGTACGCAGGGCCGTCAGGATGGTCATTTCCGAGATCAGCACCGGGTAGCCGGTGGTAACCTCGGACAGAACACCAAAGGCGGTGACCGTCTGGAAGCCCCGCTTCATGTTGGCCGGGTGCCCGTTTACATATTTGAACCCGTAGACGTCCCCGTCCGATGTGGGCATCAGCTCGATCACCCCTTCGGCCGAATGGGAGGCCACCCGTGGCGTCTTGTCGAACATCTCCCAGCGTTTGAAATCTTCCTCGATGGTGGCGGCAAGTTCCACCAGCACCGTTTCAATGCCACGCTTGAGCACCAGTTTCATCATGTGATCCACGGAAACGAACGGCACGATGTTGAGGTTTTTCATGGGACTCATTCTCCACAAAGGGGACGTTTTCAACAGGTTTTTCAATAGCTGCGGGTGGGTCGGTCAAATACCTTGCGCCCCATCAGCGAAGCCGTCAGATCGACCATCAGGCGCGCGGTTTTTCCCCGCTCGTCCAGGAACGGGTTGAGTTCCACCAGGTCCAGGGACGTGACCCGGCCGCTGTCGTGCAACAGCTCCATCACCAGATGGGCCTCCCGGAAGGTGGCACCACCGGGCACCGTCGTGCCCACTGCCGGTGCAATTTCGGGGTCCAGAAAATCCACGTCCAGAGAGACATGCAGCAAACCGTCGGCGGCAATCACCCGGTCCAGAAAATCGCTTATCGGCCCGATGATGCCCGTCTCGTCCACCGCTCGCATGTCATGGACGCAGACCTGCCGCGCGATCAGGCGTTCATGTTCGGCCCCATCGATGGACCGGGCGCCAAAGACGCAGATCTGCTGCCCCGCAAGGGGCAGGGGGAACGAGGGGAAACCGTCAAAGCCCGTTTCACCGGCCGCATAGGCCAGCGGAGTGCCATGCAGGTTGCCTGAACGGGTGGACAGGGGGGTGTGAAAATCCGGATGGGCATCCAGCCACAGGACGAAAAGGGGGCGACCTTGCCCATTCGCATGATCGGCAATGCCCGCCATGGTGCCCAGTGAAAGGGAATGATCCCCCCCCAGAAAGATCGGGAAACCGTCTTCTGCCGCCTCCCGTGCAGCGCGGCGCAGGGTGCGTGTCCAGGCCAGGGTGCGGGAAAAATCATGCACGGCCGGATTGACGTGCGCTTCCGCCTGTTCCGGCTCCAGGGACAAGGATGCCCCCGCATCCGGGTGCAGGTTCCCCCGGTCCGTCACGTCATGGCCCAATGATGTCAGCATGGAAACGATGCCGGCGGTCCGGTAGGCATCCGGCCCCATCAGGCAGCCCGGGCGGCCCGAGCCGCTGTCCACCGGCGCACCAACCAGAATGCGTGTTGCATGCTGCAATGTTTCATGCCGTTCCGGTGTGGTCGGGGGCTGGGCAATCGGGGCCGAAGGTGCCGGCGCTGGAGCGATCGGGGATTGAAAACTCATGCTGTCCTCCTGCGTTTCTTCAGCCATGCCATGGAAAGTGGGTAGCAAAAACCGGAAAAATCGGGCAAAAAGAACAGGATTCGCACATATTGAGCGGAAGTTTTTGTCGAAATGGATAATCTGGATCAGGAATTGCTGGCCTTGCTGCGGCGCAACGGACGGGCATCGGTGTCTAATCTGGCCCATGAGCTCAAGGTAACGAGGGCCACGGTACGCGCCCGCATGGACCGGTTGGAGACGTCCGGGGAGATCGCGGGATATACCGTCGTTACCCGCGCCGATCTGGCCGAACTTCCTGTGCGGGCCTTTACCATGCTGCGCATCGAAGGGGGTGGCAGCAACCGCATCATTGCCCGCCTGAACGGGCTTGCGGCGGTACAGGCCATTCATTCCACCAACGGCAACTGGGATCTGGTGGTGGAGTGCGGCACCCGGACCCTTGCCGAACTGGACGCGGTGCTGGCCCGGATACGCTCCATCGACGGGGTCAACAACAGTGAAACCAGCATCCTGCTGGACACCAAGAAAAACCGCCTGACCTGAATTTCCGCGGAACTTCGACAAGGATGTGAAGAGGTTTCTGCAATGGCAAGCATGGCAACAACAAACAGAGAGGCCGCCGGCATGCGTTCATCAAGCCGGGTATGCGGTGGGCCCCTTCAGACCCGTTTCAACTCGTCCAGCCGGTCCCGGGCCTGCATCAGCCAATAGGTCCCCTGAGTGGCCATGCGTCCCAGCCAGCCCCCCGCCCATCGGGCGCCGAACGGGGCGAACTGGCGCCACTGGTCATCCCCATGGGCGATGGCGCCGGCAATCAGAAGCCCCCCCATGGCGCTGGTGTTCAGGCCGTGCCCGCCAAAGGCGGTGGCGCTCCACAGGCCCGGCTCCAGCTCTCCGATGATCGGCATCTTGTGGGGCGCATAGCCCATCAGGCCAGACCAGGAAAATTCCACTTCAAGCCTGTCAAGCTGCGGATAGACGTTCACGATGTCCCGGCGCAGCATCCGGGAAAGGGCGTCCGGCTGTTCCGTGCGGGTGGTGATCCGTCCCCCCCAGACCAGCCGTCCATCCGGCAACCGGCGGTAATAGTCTCCGGCCCGCCGCGTGTCCGAGATGCAGCCGGTATAGGCAATGGCCTGATCCAGCAATTCGGCCATGGGTTTTGAGGCGACCACATAGGTTGCCACCGGAACCATGGCCCCTTCCAGCGCCGGATAGAGACCGTGCATGTAGGCACTGCCGGTCAGCACCACCTGCGGGGCAGCAAATGTGCGCCCGCCTGCCGCAACCGACCAGCCGGACCCGGCCCGCTCCAGTCCGGTGGCCGGGCAGTTGATCACAAGGTGTGCCCCCGCGTCTGCCGCCAGGCGTCCCAGCCCCAGGGCATAGGCAAGGGGCTGGATGTGAAAGGCATTGGTGATTTCCACCCCTTCCACATATTTTCTGCTTTTCAGCAGGTCGCGTATCTGCGAATGGGGCACATAGCGGGAAGGGGTGCCCACCCGCGCCAGGGCCTTTTCCATCCGGGCCGCTCCGCCCCCCGACATGTAGCGATAGGCACTGATCCAGCCCTTGCCCAGCATGATTGCCGGGTCCAGATCGGCAATGGTTGTGCGCACGAAGCCGGTTCCCTTCGCCGAAAGCGCCCACAGGTTTTTTGCATGGTCCGGCCCCAGCTTCCTTTCCAGATCGCCAAGCCCCAGCGCGAACCCGTCCGATACGAACCCCCCGTTGCGCCCGCTGGCGCCCCAGCCGATGTCCGATGCTTCGAAAAGAGTTACGGACGTACCAGCCCGTGCCAGTTCCAATGCCGTCGTCAGCCCGGCAAATCCGCCACCAATGACAATGACATCGCTTTGATCCGCGGCTTCGTCGGGGGACAGGGTGCGCGGGGAAGATTTCGCCAGGTCGATCTGGTTGGCATAAAGGCTGGGCGGATAGGTCATGTCTGCTGCTCCCGTGCGGCGCGCGTTATCCAGTCGCGAAAGGCGATCAGGGGCGGATGGGAAGCGCCTTCCTTCGGCCATGCGAGATAGTAGGCATCCT
>JALWTJ010000404.1 GCA_027082895.1 Hyphomicrobiales bacterium
AAACCGTGTTGTTTCTGGAACCATTGGCAGTGGCGAAGTACAGGCCCTTTCCCAGCGCCGCCATTCGGCGGCAACAGATACATGGCGCAGACGAAATGTCCGGGGAGCAACAAGCCCGGTTCAGCCCACATAGCCCATCAGTCGGGGCAGCCACAGAACGATGTCCGGCACGAAGGTCATGGCCAGCAGGGCCAGGATCAATGCCAGCATGAAGGGCCAGATTTCCTTGATCATGTCCCGCAACGGTGCTCCGGTGGTGGCGTTGATCACGAACAGCAGCACCCCGTAGGGCGGGGTAATCAGCCCGATCATGGTGTTGACCACCACGATCACCCCAAAATGGACCAGGTCCAGCCCCAACTCCCGTGCGGCAGGCAGGAACAGGGGGACAATCACCAGAAGAATGGTGGTGGCATCAAGGATCGCGCCCAGCAGCAAGAGCATCACATTGACCAGAAGCAGGAACATCCAGGGGGAAAGATTTACCGTGCGCAGATAGGCCGCCACCGTGTTGGGAATGTTCTCGGTGGCCACGATATAGTTGAAGATCAGGGCGGCTCCGATGATCAGCCCCACGGCGGCCGATGACCGGGCACTGTCTGCCAGGATGCGATAGGTGACCTTTGCCGTGATCGTGCGGTAGAACAGGGCAGCAAGGATGAACGCATAGCTGGCCGCCACCGCCGCCGCTTCCGTCGGGGTCGTCGCTCCGCCATAGATGCCGAACAGAAGAATGACCGGCATCATCAGGGCGGGAAAGGCATTGAACGTTATGCGCGGCAATTCGCGTAACGGGGTGGGTTTTTCCACCGCGAATCCGCGCCGCTTGGAAATGGTGGCCACCATGATCATGAGCACCGCTGCCATCAGCAGTCCGGGCATGATGCCGCCCAGAAACAGGTAGCCGATGGAGGTATCGGACACCAGGGCATACATCACCATGGGGATGGAGGGGGGAATGATCGGGCCGATGGTCGCCGAGGCAGCAGTGATGGCGGCGGCAAAACCCAGCGGATAACGTCCATCCTTCACCATCATCTGGGTAATGATCTTTCCGATGCCCGCCGCATCGGCAATGGCCGAGCCGCTCATGCCGGAAAAGATCAGGCTTGCCACCACGTTCACATGGCCCAGCCCGCCGCGGAATCGCCCCACCGCGGCCACGCAGAAATTCAGCAGCCGGTCGCTGATGGTTCCTGCATTCATGATGTTGGCAGCAACGATAAACAGGGGAACGGCAAGCAGGATGAAGCTGTTGTACAGTCCCTGCATCATCTGTTCGGCCACCAGCGCCAGATCCTGCCCGATAATCGCCAGGTAGGAAACGGCGCCAACCACCATGGCCAGGGCGATGGGGGCGCCAAAGGCGGACAAAAGAAACACGACCGACACGCAGATCAGAAAGGCGGTGCTCATCCTCTGCCAACCCCGTCAATATCGGCTTCCTCATCAGCGAACAACACTTCGTCGTTCCCCCTCACCACGTTGAACAGGCGCCACAGATAGCGCAGCACGGTTGCCACGGAGAAAATGAGGAAAATGCTGAACACATGATCAAAACGGAACTTGAGCAACGATGTCTTTTCGATTTTCATGAACGAAATGAAATCGTAGGTGGCCGGCATTGCCCCGATCAGCGCTCCTCCGATGCAGATGGCGGTGATGCTCAGATAGATCTTTTTCAGCCCCGGCCGTGCCATGTCGTAAAGGATGGTAAACCGCACATGATCGCTTTCACGCAACGTGAATGCGCCGGACCAGAACACCAGCCACAGCCAGCCCAGAAGGCTGGCTTCAAGTGTCCAGCCCAGGGGTTTCTGGATGATATAGCGGCTGACGATCTGCAGAATGAACGACAGGAAAATGGCGGTGAGAAGTCCCACCGCCACTGCATCGGCAAAGTGCCGGAACCATTTGCCGAACCTTTTCATGTCGAAGGATTACTCGACGGCATTGATGCGATCAAGCAGCCCTTCGGGCCAGTCCTTGGAGAATTCCGATTCCAGGTACATTTTCTGCACCCGGGTCCGGAATGCATCCACATCCGGTTCATATACCTTCAGTCCCTGTTCCTTGAAGAAGTCCACCAGCTGGTTTTCGTTTTCCACGATGGAATCGGAAATGGAGACGCAGGCATCGTCCGCCGCCTTTTGCAGCGTGGCCTGCTGATCCGCACTCAGCTTGTCCCACAGCGACTTTGAAAAGGCGAGGAAATTCATGTCCGCCAGATGGCTTGTCAAGACGATCTGATCGGTCACCTCGTAGAACTTCTTGTCCTTGTCGGTGGGCAGGGGATTGTCCTGCCCGTCAATGGCCCCGGTCTGAAGCGCGGTATAGACTTCGGTAAAGGCCAGGGGCACCGGATCGGCCCCAAGGGCCCGTCCAAGGAACTGCCAGGCATCCGTGCCCGGCATGCGCAGCTTGACGCCCTTCAGGTCTTCGGGTGTGTTGATGACCTTGTCTCCGCGCAGGTCAAGCTGACGGGTGCCAAAATAGTTGACGCACAAAAGCTTCACGCCCAGCTGGTCTTCCACCATCTGGTACATTTCCTTGCCGATATCCCCGGCAAACACCTTGCGCTGATGCTCGGGACCCCGCATCAGGTAACCGGCGGTGAAGATGGACCATTCCGGGATCAGCTTGGCCAGTTCCTGCGCCGAGGTGATGGACATTTCCAGATTGCCCCGGGCGATGGCCACCAGTTCGGTTCCCTGCTTGAACAGGGTGTCGTTGTAATGCGGTTCATAGGTCGCAAAGTCGGCAATGGCCGGTGCAAAGATGTTTTCCAGTCCCTGCGAACGGAAATCGGTCTGGGTGGCGGGGGTGGACATGCGGATCAGGATTTTTTCCTGAGCGCCTGCCAGCCCTGCGGCTCCCAGAAGCGGTGTTGATGCAAGTCCGGCCAGTGCGGCCCTGCGTGTCAGTTTTACAGACATTTCTATCCTCCCATATTGTGCAACATGACCCGCATGCAGCGGGCCGGTTTTTCCGTTTCGTCCCGAACGTTGCCCGATCAACCGGACGCGAGACCCGCCCGAACTACCTGTTGGTCAATCTCATGCCTGAATGGCTTTGATTGCGGACATTCACTTTCCTGTATGGAAATGAAAGCATATTGCAATTTTGTTTGCAAGCACTAACATGTTAGTCCATTTATGGGTGCAACTGAGCGCAAGAACCTGCCATGGGAACCCGCGACAAGAACCCGCGACAAGAACCCGCAAATTGTGCAGGAACCAGCAGATTGTGAGTGAAATTCGGCCGATGGAAAACGAAAAATTTGGCATTTCTGCCGCGCTCACGACGCCATTTGGCGCGGATGGCCGGATCGACCTGATGCGGCTGCACAACCACATGAACGGGCTGCTGTCGCGCGGGTGCCGGTCCGTGACCCTGTTCGGCACCACCGGCGAAGGCCCGTCGATCGACGTGGACACGCGGCTGGACATTCTTGACCGGGTGATGGAAAGGGGCATGGATCCCGCCCGGGTCAACCTTGCACTTCATGGCACGTCTGCCCGTCAGGTGGTACGGCAGGCAGAGGCGGCCCTCTATCTGGGCGTAACGACCTTTCTGCTTCCGCCTCCCTGTTATTATGGCCAGCCGTCCGATGAGGGGCTGGCGAACTGGTTCCGTGCGGTCTTTTCGCAATTTGCCGACACCGATGCGCGCTTCATTCTCTACCATATTCCCCAGGTCATAGGCGTGGGCGTGTCCGTCTCCC
>JALWTJ010000405.1 GCA_027082895.1 Hyphomicrobiales bacterium
GATGCGGACATTGACGCGCTGATGCGCCGCACGGCTGCCCGTCCCGTGCCTTCGGGCCGTATCAGCGCAGCAACGGCACGCAATCTGGGGCTGGTCCTTTCGGCGGTTTCCGTGGTCCTGCTGGCCCCGGTCGCCAACATTGCGGCGGCGGCCCTGCTGGCCTTCACCATCTTCTTTTATGCGGTAATCTACACCATGTGGCTGAAACGCTCCACGCCATGGAACATCGTGATCGGCGGAGCGGCGGGAGCCTTTCCGCCCATGATCGGCTGGGTCGCGGTAACGGGAAATCTGAGCATCGAGGCTTTTTTGATGTTCGGTCTGACTTTCCTGTGGACGCCTCCGCACTTCTGGGCACTGGCCCTGTTCATGAAGGATGATTATTCCCGGGCCAACGTGCCCATGCTCACGGTGACCCATGGCCGTGTGGCCACGCGGCGCCAGATACTCATCTATTCGCTGATGCTGGTCGCCATCTCGCTGGGGCTGGCGTTCAGTTCCATCGGCGGCGTGCTGTTCCTTGGTGTTGCGACGGCCATGAACCTTGTTTTCGTGCGCGGTGCCATCGACCTGCTGCGCCGCAAGGAAGCGGATGCCATAGCGGACCGGTTTGCCACCGAGCGCCGCTATTTTCGCCTGTCGCTCTCTTACCTGTTCACCCTTTTTGTCGCCCTTCTGGCCGAAGCCGGCCTGCATCGTCTGGGCATCGATACCGCCATCCTGACCAACCTGGCCCAGATCGGCCTGTTCTGACCCCCAACAAAAGGCAGCTTCTCCCATGAAACCGAACACGACCCGACAGAAAATTTCCCTCCTGGCAATCGGCACGCTTGCTGCCGTGGGTGGAGCATTGTGGGTATCCCAGACCGCTTCGGGATCCGATAACGGAACTGCTGTAAGTGCCGGACTCGTCCTTCCCGAGATGGATTCGGCCATGGGGCGCAAGCTCTTTGCCAGCAAGGGGTGCGCGGTGTGCCATTCCATCAACGGCATTGGCGGTGATGACGCGCCGGCACTGGATGCGCAAACCATGGACGGACCCATGAACCCGTTCGAATTCGCCGCCCGCATGTGGCGAGGGGCGGAGGCCATGGTCTACATGCAACGCGAGGAACTGGGGGACGTGATCGAACTGGATGGGGCCGAGCTTGCCGCCATCATCGCCTTTGCCCATGACCCGGAGGAGCAAGCCAAATATTCGGAAGCGGACTGGCCGCAACCGATTGCCGATCTCATATCGGGCGCCCACGCGGAAGCCGAAGGTGAAAACGCCCATTCTTCTTCCGACTGAAGATTCCAACAGCTTCTGACTGAAGATTCCAAAAGAATGCAGGCTTCGTCCCGCTTTTCCCGTGGGTGCCCGTCCGTCCGATACCGCCCGAAAGGAACGGGCATGGATCATGTACTTGACCGCAAGGGGTGAATAATTCTATTAGCGGTCCGGTCGCGGGTGTAGCTCAATGGTAGAGCAGCAGCTTCCCAAGCTAAAGACGAGGGTTCGATTCCCTTCACCCGCTCCATTTTCCCCTTGCAACAATTTCCCCTTGCAGCATTTTCCCCTTGCAGCCAATTCCGTTGCGTCCCTCCTGCCGCCCTGCGCCGCAACCGGCCCTTCTGAATACCGCCACTTCAGTTGGTTTCGATCCCCGTTCCACGGGCAAAACGCGTCAGACCGTGGGCGGTCTTTGCCCAGTAATAGGGCTTGAAAAACAGCTCGTAGATGGCATTGGCCGCGGCAAGGGAATTCAGTCCCCAGTAAAGGGGCAGAAGGAACTGGTAGGGGGCAAGCCGGGGCAGACCGATCCTTTTCAGGCCAAGGGTGGATACGGCAATGGCCGATCCGTAGCCGGTCAGGAATATGCCCAGCATGATCTGGTGCCAGATGTCCTGGGGGAAAATGCCAAGGGCCGCCCCCGTTGCCGCCCGGAACGCCAGGACGAGAACGAACACGGTGTGCAGGGGGGCGCTGACGATCAAGCCCCCAACGAACGCCTGAAAGATCAGGAAGTTGCGCCACCCCATATCCTTGAAAAAGGCCACCGGATGGCGGTTGTGCACGATAAAGGTCTGCATCCATCCCTTCATCCAGCGGGTACGCTGGGCCAGCCACCCCCGAATGGTAATGGGGGCCTCCTCATAGGTGCGGGAGGAAAAGGTTCCCGTGCGGTAGCGCAGCCGGGACAGGCGAATGCCCAGATCCGCATCCTCGGTAACATTGAAGGCATCCCACCCCCCCACTTCGCGCAGGGACTGCAGGCGGAAATGGTTGGAGGTTCCCCCCAGGGGAAGGGGCAGCTTCCAGCGGGAAAGGGCGGGCAGGACGAGGCCGAACAGGCCGGCATATTCGGCACAGAAAAGGGCAGACAGCCAGTTTTCATCGGCATTGTCGATCACCAGTTCCGCCTGCAGGCAGTCCAGTCCGGGCTGATCGCGGAAACAGGCCACGGCGCGGCGCAGCTGGTCCGGCTCGGGTATGTCCTCGGCGTCGTAGACCACCACGAATTCTCCCCGGACAAGGGGCAGTGCATAATTGAGCGCCTTGGGCTTGGTGTGGGGTTTCTGATCGGGCACGACCACCAGTTCGAAACAGGGATCGTCCAGGGCCTGGCGTACGGCTTCCACGGTTTCGGGGCTGCTGGATTCGACCACGAACTTTATGTCCAGCTTTTCCCTTGGATAATCGATGCGGGACAGGGCGCCCACCAGCTGGTTCACCATGTTGGCCTCGTCGCGCAGCGGCACCAGCACGGAATAAACCGGCAGATCGGCATCCGGAACGGGGGCGACGACCGGCTCCAGGTCCGGATCAAGGGAAGAAATGGCCGCCACCAGGCGAAACAGGGCGGGGGTAAGCAGGATGAAGGCAAGAAGGGGCACCAGCACCGGATAAAGAACGAAGGGCGTCAGGGCCGCCAGCAGAACCAGCAGCACAAGGCAAAAACCGAAAACCAGCCGGGTAGGCAGGCCCAGATCCAGATGGGCGCTGGCGAAGGGCCAGCGGCGGGCCAATTGGGTGCGGGCCTGGTTGAGCAACAGGTCGGCGCAGCGCTCGTTCACACCGCTGCGGATGGCGCGTGGAGGCACAAGGCAGATACGCGAAGCCAGTTCGGGCTGAATTTCCAGCTGGCGGCGAATGCGCAGCAGTTCGGAAAATCCGGCGGAGGTAAAAAGCACGTCGCGATCAAACAGGCGCGCGCGCAGGGTGCGCACATTGGCCAGCGTGTCCAGGCGCACGATCCGGGGATTGGCGGGCACCATTTCGGGAATATCGGGACTGAAGGCAAGTCCGCACCAGCGGGCGGCGCGGCTGTAGATCTCCGTTTCGTCAATCTTCAGATAGAGGGCGAAAAAGCGCAGTGGCTCGGTCTCGGACATGAGGGCCTGCTCCAGCATGCCCAGCACCTGCCGGTCGTTCTGGCAGGCATCGCCAAGGACAAATCTGGCCAGATCGACAGGAGACATTGTGCGGATGTGACCACTTGGCTGAAAGAAGACCGGCGAACGACAAAAGCTTTGAATTTGAAGCTGATTTGGGCGAGTGTATCAGTGTTGCGCCCAAGGTAAAAGTTCGTTCTTCGACCTTCCCGCGCCGAACGCACATGGACGCGGTGCACGGAACGCTTCAAGGGCAAATGTGAATGGGAGACCGAACGCCGCCAGATGTCATTTTCCGCCTGTTTTTGCCGCCCTGCCATCGGGCAGGCCCCCCGTGCCCGGCAATAT
>JALWTJ010000406.1 GCA_027082895.1 Hyphomicrobiales bacterium
AAATGGGGGTGAGGGCCAGCAGGGGGGAGGCGATGGGCAGGATCGGGCCGTGGGCGGAAAGGTTGTAGGCGGTGGACCCGGCAGGAGTTGCCAGAAGAACGCCATCGCAGATCAATTCCTTTATGCGCACCTTGCCGTCAACACGGATTTCGATCTTTGCTGCCTGGTAGGTGGACCGGAACACGGAGACTTCGTTCAGGGCAAGGGCGGTATGGACCTGTCCTTTCGTATCCGTGGCCTGCATGGCAAGGGGATGGATGATGGTCTTTTGGGCATTTGCGATCTGGAGGGGCAGGTCCTGTTCCCGGTAATTGTTCATCAGGAAGCCCACGGAGCCGAAATGCATGCCGTAGGCGGCAATGCCGGTTCCCATGATTGCATGCAGGGTTTGCAGCATCTGCCCGTCACCACCCAGCACTACCACTACGTCGGCCTTTTCCAGGGGGGCGTTGCCGTATCGGGTGACAAGAAGATCCCGTGCCTCTCTGGCGGCAGGGGCGGTACTGGCCACGAAATGCAGGGCTGTGCGGGGGTGGGGGGCGCGGGTCATGGAAAATCTTGGGGGTTCGAAAAATTCGGGTTTTGCGGGTGGCAACTGGTTGCGGTTGCTTCCTGCTAGCACGGGCCGACGGTTCAATCCAGCGTTGCGGTCACATGGCCATAACGGGAATGCCGAGTGGTGTTCGATCTGCTGTCCGGCAGGGCTGGAGACAGGGACAAGGGATGGGGGAAACGGGAGCGGGCAAGTTTCTTGCAAGTTCGCAAAAGGGGTGTTAGCTAGCGCGCACCAGGCCGGTATAGCTCAGTTGGTAGAGCAACTGATTTGTAATCAGTAGGTCGCGGGTTCGAATCCTGCTGCCGGCACCAGTTTCTCCGTGTGGGTGTGCACCGGTATTCTGGTGTGTGGTGGCCCTGATGGGGAAGTGGGAAGGCATGGCCCGTCCTTTACCCGCGAGGGCGGGGGGTGCTGGTCGCGGCGAGCATCTGCTGGCCCGTGTCCGGTGCCGCTCCGGGATCGAGAACCTTCCGGCATTCATGGAAAGGGGCAGCAGGGGGATGAATGGCGGCAATGGCTGGGCCAGACGATTTGCGGGGATGAGGGGATGATGGCATCGCGCGCAATCGTGCGCCTGTGGTGGGTCTGCATCGGCACGCTGACACTGCTGATGTGCCTTTCGGCGACCATCGGGGCACTCGTGACGGAAATTGCTGCGCTCGGGCTTCTGGTGTCCCTTACATCCGCGTCCGTTCGTTCCTTCATGAAGGGGGAACCTCTCGTTACCATCTGGGGGCTGGCAGTGCTGGTAATGGGTATCATGTTCACCATCGTTGCCGAGCAGCCGGCCGATATTCGTTTCGTATTCAATTTCCTGCCGTTTCTTCTCGCCTTTCCCGTTTACGGCGTGGGGCGGCAACTGGCTGAAGAACGCTGGGTGGGGGAGGCGGTTGCCGGTCTGTTTCTCGCCGGAGCGCTGATCGCGGCATGCGTGGGGCTGTTCGATGTGCTGGTGCGCGGCATGTACCGCTCGGAAGGATTTTACAGCGGTGCCCTTGTCATTGCCCGCACGGGGCTGGTTTACGGCTTTCTGGCGGCGGCCGGGTTCTTCGTGGTTCGGGGGAAGCGGCGTTTTTTGTTTCTTCTGGGACCGGTGCTGGCCCTGGTTTCCATTTATTTCGCCGGCGCGCGCGGGGCCTTGCTGATCGTGCCGTTCCTGTCCGTGCTGTTCCTGGCATTCATGGTGGGGGCGGCTCCTGCCCGGCAGCGTATGCGTCTGGCTGTCCAGCTGGTGTTGGTGCTGATCGCCGGGGCGTTGGGCGTGGCGATGCTGATCGGCGGCTCGCGGGTGTCGGAGGCGTTCACGTCCGTGGTCCATGTGCTGTCCGGAGGGGCGGTGGACGACGCGGTGCGGGACCGCCTCGACTTTTATCGCACGGGCTGGACTCTGTTCATGCAGGCCCCCTGGAGCGGTTATGGCTGGGCGGGCATCCCGCGGATGGCGTTCACCATCCTGGATCCGGATGCCTATACCGCCTATTCCCTCGATTTTTTTGACTTTCACAATGATTTTCTGAATTTTGCCGTTGCCGCCGGGGTGCCGGGTGTGGTGGCCCTTCTGGGGTTTTTCATCGCTCCCGTTGCCAGTGCCCTCCGGAGCGGGAAGGACCGGTTACGTCCGGTGCGGCTTTACGGAGTGCTGGTGATCGTCATCACCTATGTTCTTGCCGGTTTGACCGATATTTCGCTGGGGTTTGACCGGTTTACCGCAACCTATGCGTTCAGCGCCGTGGTGGCGCTGGCTGTGTTCCGCCTTCCGACCAGCCCCAGAAACTGACGGCCGGGACTGCGGCGACAGCAGCGGTTGCCGGCTGAAAGAAATCAGGCTCCGGCATCCTTGGCGCGGGAGATGGGGACGATCTTGGCATCCCCCGTTCCGGGTTGACGTCTGGCGAGAAATTCGAACAGGATCTTGCGCAATTCGACCTCGTTCTGTTCCCTGAGGGCGCGGGCGAGCTTTTCAAGCTCTGTGTTCAACTGTTCGTTGACCCGCCGGTCGCCGGGGGCCCGCAGGATCTTGGGAAAGCGGGTCGGTCGGACGCTTTCGGGATCATAGAACAGTTCTTCAGCCAGCTTTTCTGCCGGCCGGCGTCCGATAACGGTAATGGCGATGTCGCCGCCCGGGTTTTCCTCGCTTCGGACGGTGGCGCCGGACAGGCGGATCATGTTTTCCGCCAGATCCCGGATCCGCATGGGTTCCCCCATTTCCAGGATGAACGTATCCCCCCCTTGCGAGAGCGCTCCGGCCTGAACGATCAGTTCCGCCGCCTCGTGGATGGACATGAAATAACGGGTCATTTCATTGTCGGTAATGGTGACCGGCCCCCCCTGGGCGATCTGTTCCTTGAACAGGGGAACGACGGAGCCGTTGGAAGCCAGGACGTTGCCGAAACGTACCGAGCAGAATTTCTGACCGGTTTCCTCGGCAATGGCGCGGCGGGCCAGTTGTCCGATGACCAGTTCCGCCCAGCGCTTGGTCGCGCCCATGACATTGGCGGGGCGGACGGCCTTGTCCGAGGAGATCAGGACGAAATGTTCCACGCCCGCCTCGTAGGCTGCCCGGGCAATGGTGCGGGTGCCGAAGACGTTGTTGCGCACCCCTTCCAGGGCATTTGCTTCCACAAGGGGCACATGCTTGTGGGCGGCGGCGTGAAAGACCGCCTGTATGGCTTCCGTGCTGAAGATCCTGCTGACCAGCGCTTCATCGGAAACCGACCCCAGAATGGGAACGATCGGGATGTCGTACTGTTTCTTCAGCTTGCGCTCGATCTGGTAGAGCATGAACTCGCTGGCTTCGAGCAGGATCAGCTTGCGCGGCGACCAGCGGGCGATCAACTCGCACAGTTCGGAGCCGATGGAGCCGCCGGCGCCCGTTACCAGAATGGAGCGGCCGTTGAGCATGGTGTCCAGAAGTTCGGGGTCGGCCGGAACGCTGGAGCGGCCCAGAATGTCACCGATGTCCACTTCGTGGAGTTGGGAGATCAGGACCCGCCCGGAGGCCAGATCCTTGAGCGGAGGCAGTGAGCGGATGGGGACGCCGTGGGTGCTCAGGTCCGTGATGATGTTCTGGCGCTTGGCCGCGCTCAGGGACGGCATGCAGATGATGACTTCCTGAATGCCAAGCTGCTTTATCAGGGTGGTCAGTTCGCCGGGCGGGTAGATGCG
>JALWTJ010000407.1 GCA_027082895.1 Hyphomicrobiales bacterium
GGTCAGCACCGTATCCAGCAGGGGCGCCACGCTGTCCCTTGGTCCCTCCGGCGACATGGCCATCCATCCGTTTTTCGCCGATCCGTACAAAACGGGAAAATCCAGTTGCTCCTCATGGGCATCCAGCACCACGAACAGGTCGAACACCTCGTTCAGCACCGCATCATGGCGTTCATCCGGCTTGTCGATCTTGTTGATGGCCACGATGGGCTTCAGCCCCAGGGACAACGCCTTGCCCAGTACGAACTTGGTCTGGGGCATGGGCCCTTCGGCCGCATCCACCAGCAGCACCACCCCGTCCACCATGGACAGGATCCGCTCAACTTCACCGCCGAAATCGGCATGCCCCGGCGTGTCAACGATATTGATCCGTGCATCTTTCCATACCAGGGACGTCACCTTTGCCAGGATGGTGATCCCCCGCTCCCGCTCCAGATCATTGGAATCCATCATGCGTTCCTGCGTGCGCTGGTTGTCGCGGAACATGCCGGACTGCCGCAGCAAAACATCAATCAGGGTGGTCTTGCCATGATCCACATGGGCGATGATCGCAATATTGCGCAAGGACATGAAACGCCAACTTTCGTGCAAGGGGGAAGGAAACATCGTGCCGGAAGCGGGCAGGCAATAGCCCACGCGGCTCCAAACCACAAGGAATATTACCCGGGGAACGAAAACGATGCCGCAAGGGAAAGACTCACGAAGCGCCGAAAGCGGATCGGAGGCCTGTTAAAGGTCCATCACCATGTCCACGACTTCGCAGGTCACATCCACCCCTTGCGCGCTTGCTGCCCGCCGCTCGATGGTGCGCAAAAGCTCCCCGATTGCCTGTTCCGGCAAGGGAGGCGAAAACAGATATCCCTGGACCTCATGGCAACCAAGTTCCTGCACCGCATCCAGCTGGCATTCCCTTTCCACGCCCGCCGCATTCATGACAATCCCCAGGGAGCGGCCCAACCCGATAACCGCCCGCGCGATTTCCCGGTTTTCCCTTTTCGAGCAGATATCGGACACGAAACTGCGGTCAAGACTGATCCTGTCGAACGAAAAAGTTCGCAGATGGTTCAGGGAAGAGCTTTCCCGCCCGAACTCGTCCACACAGACCCGAACACCCAGTTTTTTCAGGGCGCGCAAAACCCGCAGCGTGTGCTGCGCGTGCCGCACCAGGTATTTTTCCTGAATACCGATTTCAAGACGCCCCGGATCAAAGCCGGTCTTATCGAGTATCCGCGCCACCACTGCAGCCAGATCCGCCTGCCCCATCTGCACCGTGGACAGGTTGATGGACAACCGGATCTGCTCAGGCCAGTCCCTTGCCTGCTCCAATGCATTCTCGAACACCCATCGAAGAAGCCGCGCATTCAGCCCCGTGGTCTGGGCGAGGGGTATAAACTCGTCCGAAACCAGCCGTCCCAGACGCGGATGTTCCCAGAAAACCAGCGCTTCACAGGAACTGACACGGTTGCTTTCCAACTCCAGAATCGGCTGGAAAAGCACCGTGAACTGCTCCTTGTCCAGCGCAATACGCAAATCTTCTTCCAGGGACTTGCGCCGGTGAATGTCCTTGTCCATCTCCTTTTCGAAGAAATGGAACGTCCCCCGGCCGTCCGCCTTGGCCCGATACAATGCCCGGTCCGCATTCTTCATGAGGGTGCCGCTATCGTTTCCATCCCCCGGAGAAACTGCAATACCGATGGAAGTGCCGATCTGAAGCTGATGGTCATCCACCCGGATCGGGCTGGAAAACTCCTCCAGAATCCGGCTGGCAACCAGAGATGCCCTTTCCGGCCTTTCCAAAGGACCGATCAGCAGGGTAAATTCATCCCCGCCAAGCCGGGCCACCATTTCATGGTCCCGAACCACACGGCGCAGTTTCTGCGCTACCTGGCGCAGCACTTCATCCCCCACCCCATGTCCCAGGCTGTCATTGATTTCCTTGAACTTGTCCAGGTCAAGACACAGGATGGCCATGTGTTCGCCCCGCTTCATCCGGGGTTCCGCTTCCAGCAGCGCCTCTCCGAAATAGGTCCGGTTCGGCAGGTCGGTCAGCGCATCATGACGCGCCATGTGCCGGATGCTTTCTTCCCGCTTGCGCCGTTCCGTGATGTCCTCGTGGGTCGACACCCACCCCCCGTCACTCAACGCAGCATAGGAAACCGCCACATGCATGCCGTTGCGCATTTCCCAGATCTTGCGTTGCTGTTTCTGGCTCCGGCTCCGGCTCAAGTCATCGATCATCTCCTTCAGGGTACCGCTGAGATCCGGCCTGTTGACATCGGCGGGAACGGTTCCCCGGCTGGCACGATAATTGATAATGTCCTCGAACGAGGTTCCCGGAACCCCCAGTGACTTGGGCAACTGATAAATTTTCAAATAGTGATCATTGCAGATCACCAGCCGGGCATCCGCATCGAACATGACCAGCCCATGGGCCATGTTGTCCACCGCCCCGGCCAGACGCTCGTTCTGCAGACGCAATTCCGCCCGCTTGGCCTTGTCCGCCTGCTTGCGCATCCACTGCTCGGTTATGTCCTCGTGAATGGAGACCCAGCCTCCCTCCGCCGTCAACTCGTCCATCACCGAATAGATCTTGCCATTGCTCATTTCATTGATGATGACGGTCGAAGCGTGCTTCTTCAGATTGGCCACGAAACAGTCCGCATCCATGACGAAACCGGACTTGGGGCCCATACCCACTTCTGCGATATGGGCCAGGATGGAACGGAACGGGGTTCCCTGCTGCGTCAAACGAGGCGGCAGGTGATACAGGTCGGCATATTTGCGGTTGCAGATCACCAGCCGCGCATCCTGGTCATACATGGCCAGACCGTGGGACATGTTTTGCACCGCCGCGTGAAAACGCGAGCTCTGCAACTCGAGTTCGGCCTCACGCAGCTTGAGAGCCCCCAGCTGCGTGCTCTGCTCGCTCACATCCTCATGATTGATCAGCCAGCCGAAACCGGGACGAAACGCAATGCTGACACGAAAGATCTTTCCCCCGATATCCCGTTCGGAAACGACAGACCTGTCGGGATCCCGGTGCCGGACCAAGCTGTCCCGGACCTCCTCGAAATAGGCGTCAATATCGACATCCGTCTCGCAGCGGGCTTCAAGGGCCAGTTCACACAGTTTAAAAAGAGACAGGCCTTTCGTGACCTTCGACCCGTCAAGCTGGTACATGTCCAGATATTTCTGGTTGAACAGAACCAGTTCAAGGTTCTCGTTCCACATGGAAAAGCCACACGGCAGGAAACTTATGGCAGCCTCGGCAAGCGACGCGTCACCTGCCTCCGAGCCATCGCCCCAGCTACCCACCAATTCGGAAATCTGATCCACGGGAAATTTCCGGCCACCTGCAAGAACCAATTTGTCTCAAGATGACGGAAATCCGTTTACCGACAATAAACTGCGCCCGGCCGGCACCACATTTCGGCGCCATGGTTAACAATGTCCTGACGGCACACTACGCAGGTTCCCCCATGGGCCCATGCCGGACCGGAACGCGCAGCAACAACGGCAAAAATGGAAAATATCCTGGCCGCGCTAACGCGCATTGCGCCGCGCCCAGGTCTTCAGACGCAACGCATTGAGCCGGATAAAACCTTCCGCATCGTGATGATCATAGGCACCGGATCCCTCCTCAAAGGTCACCAGATCCTCCGAATAAAGGGAATCAGGAGAAGTGCGCGACACCACGCTTGCCGATCCCTTGTACAGCTT
>JALWTJ010000408.1 GCA_027082895.1 Hyphomicrobiales bacterium
GCCCTGATTACCTATGCGCGCAATATTTTCCTTCTTTCCCTGGTTGTTGCTGCCATGACCTCGGGAGCCATTTTCCTGTTCCTGAACAGGTTGTTGATCCGGCCCATTCAGAAGGTGACGGCCAATCTGATTGCCTTTCGCAAGGAGCCGGAAAACGCCACCCTGATCATTCCCGTGTCGGACAGGAAGGACGAGATCGGGGTGACCATCTGCGAACTGGCCGCCATGGAAAGCGATATATTCTCCATGTTGCGCCAGCGCCGCCATCTGGCGGATCTGGGGCTGGCGGTGGCCAAGATCAACCATGATTTGCGCAATACCCTGACATCGGCGCAGCTTCTTTCCGATCAGGTGGCCACTCTTGAGGATCCCAATGTGCAGCGCCTGGCCCCCCGTCTGGTCCTGACCCTGGACAAGGCCATCGGCTTTGCCCAGTCGGTGATCGATTATGGCCGCCAGAGTGCCGCTCCGCCCCGTCCGCAACCGGTGGACCTGCGGGCGCTGGTGGACGAGGCGGCAACCGATGCCGGGCTGATGGGGCACCCGGATATCGTTCTGGAAAATCAGGTACCCGATGCCATATCCATCCGGGTGGACCCGGACCAGATGGCCCGGGTGTTCCTCAACCTTATCAAGAATGCCCGCGAAGCGCTGGAACTGCATCTGCAGGAGGGGGAAACCGGCCATATCTGTGCCTCTTACGAGGATCGCGACTCCCATATCGTGATTGCGATTTCCGATGACGGCCCCGGTCTGCCCCCCCGGGCGCGGGAAAACCTGTTCGTGGCCTTCAAGGGGTCGGCCCGTGCCGGGGGAACGGGGCTGGGTCTGGCCATTGCCCGGGAGTTGACCGAGGCCCATGCGGGTACCCTGACCCTTGTGGAGCAGGAAAAGGGCACCCGGTTCGAAATCTGCCTGCCCCGGGCCTGCCGCATCGCCTGAGAACGGAGCGATGTGCCTTGCTGTCCTCCGGCGTTCGCATGGTCTGTTGCGGGCAGATATTCCGTCTTGCGGGAGGGCAGGAATGTCCGGAGCGATTGTCCGGGGCGATTCCTTGGGCTTTCCCCTTGCATCCGGTGGACAGTCGGTATATGGATTTCGCCGCCTCAGGCTGTTATGGTGTCTCGATGACACCGCACCCTCGCGGCACGCGCGCTCGTAGCTCAGCTGGATAGAGTACTTGACTACGAATCAAGGGGTCGGGAGTTCGAATCTTCCCGAGCGCGCCATTTTCGCTTTGTTTGAACATCGCGCTCGATTTTTTGTGAATTCGGACAATGCCCGATTGGGTGCGCCATTTCTCTTTCGTGCATACTGTACGCCACAAACGGCGCTCGTTGCGACTGACGTGCTGAAAAAACGCGAACGGCCCCACGGCGGAAGAACGGTGCTGTGGGAAAATGGTGCTGCTGGAAAGATTCGAACTTTCGGCCTCTCCATTACCAATGGAGTGCTCTACCCCTGAGCTACAGCAGCAGTGGACCGGTGGAACAGGCACAAACCCGGGACCCGGTCAAAATTTGCGCCGTTAGTGCCACAAGCAATTGTCCGGTGCAAGCAAATTGTTTGTTCCGCAACCTTGAGCCGTTCCGGCGCCCCTGGTCCCCGGCAATGCCACGGGTCGGGCGTGCCCGTTATGGGCAGGATGCCGCCAGTATTGCGCCGCAAAAGCAGGGGCGCTAGAAGCATTGCAGCGGGTTTTTCAAGGAACGAACATCATGAGCAAGCGTGCCGCATCCGCTGGCAAGGGAAACACAGGAACGCCTGCCGAACAGCGCCGGGAGCGGCTGGCGGCAAAGCTGCGCGAAAATCTTCGCCGCCGCAAGGCGCAGCACCGCAGCCGGTCGGCCACAACGCCCCCACCTCCGGGCGACCCGAAAGTGCGCTGAACCGGGCAGGACGGACCCGTGCACATGGCTGTGCCCCGGCCATGGCGTGGCGGATCACAGGCAGCAGGAGGCAGCATGCCCGTCGACAGCAAAGGCCCTGACATGGCCGTGTGCGAACTTGCGCCCAAAGATGCACTGGGGTAGCAGTGTAGCAAAATTGATGAAGTGCCCGGAATTGTTCGTTCCATCGAGATGGCATGTCAGGTTCAGAGGTGAGTATGGATCGAATTGGGCTGGTAGGTGGAAATCCGCTTCATGGCGAGATTCCCATTTCGGGGGCAAAGAACGCAGCGCTTCCCCTGATGATTGCCGCATTGCTGACCGGGGATGATCTGGTTCTCAGGAACGTGCCCGACCTGGCCGATGTGCGCCAGTTGCGCAAGCTTCTGCTCAATCATGGCGTGCGTATCGAGGTGGCCCCCCACGATCCCGGACACATCGGGGAAACCATTGTCTTTTCGACCCCTTCCATCACCGATACCTGCGCCCCTTACGAACTGGTTTCGGCCATGCGCGCCAGTTTCTGGGTCATAGGCCCCCTGCTGGCCCGCGAGGGGGAGGCAAGGGTTTCCCTGCCCGGCGGATGCGCCATCGGATCCCGCCCGGTCGATTTCTTCCTGACCGGGCTCAAGGCACTGGGGGCCCACATCGAAATAGATGAGGGCTATGTGGTTGCCCGGGCGCCCCGGGGGGGATTGCAGGGGGCAGACGTCACCTTTCCCTTTCCATCCGTTGGGGCCACCCACACCATCCTGATGGCCGCCGTGCTGGCCCGGGGAACCACCACCATTTCCAATGCGGCCATGGAGCCCGAGATTGTCAATCTCGCCCAGTGCCTTACGGCTATGGGGGCGAAAATTTCCGGCGCCGGCACCCGTACTCTTGTTGTCGAGGGGGTCGATACACTGCACGGGGCCGACATCCAGATCGTTCCCGACCGGATCGAAGCGGGAACGTTCGCCATGGCCGGCATCATGACCGGCGGCGACATCGTTCTGCGGGGTGCCCGGCCGGAACATTTTCAGGCCGCCATCGACCTGTTGCGGCGCACTGGGGCTGAAATAGATTGCGAGCCGGATCTTGTCCGGGTGCGCCGGTCCGCGGGCCGCATCATTGCGCAGGATATCGATATTGGAACCTTTCCGGAGTTTCCCACTGACCTGCAGGCCCAGTACATGGCGCTCATGTGCCGCGCCGATGGCACCTCCCATATCCGGGAAACCATCTTTGAAAACCGCTTCATGCATGTGGCCGAACTGATGCGTTTTGGCGCCGATATTCATACCGATGGTCAGGTGGCAACGGTGCATGGCGTCAGGGAACTGAAGGGCGCCCAGGTGATGGCAACCGATCTCAGGGCCTCTGTTTCCCTTGTCATTGCCGGGCTTGCGGCGGAAGGGGAAACGACCATCAACCGCATCTATCACCTTGACCGCGGGTTTGAAAGACTTGAGGAAAAACTGGCCGCCTGCGGGGCGGATATTCGCCGCCTGAAATAGTGGAAACGCACTGCCGGGCCTTTTCCTGTCATTGCCGGGGCACGGCAATTTTGCCGATTTTGGCGCCATGGGGTTGCAAAATCCGTTTCCGGGCACCAGTTGTTTGCTACGCTGTCACCGCTGGGTGAACGACATATGATCGATAATTGATGTGGATATTGCCCATGCCGGACCTGAAGCTCCTTGCCCTTGATGAACAGGACCTTGAAGTGATTTCCGCCTATACTCAGGATGCCATCATCCGGGTGGCGGATATGGGGTTTGCCCGCTCGGACCGGCGCTTTGCCGCCCTGATGAATCGCTATGTATGGGAAGAAGGGGATT
>JALWTJ010000409.1 GCA_027082895.1 Hyphomicrobiales bacterium
ATGGTAAAGATCATTCCCGGTTTGAGTTCCGGACCCTCGCCGGGGGTGCCGAAATGCATGATGTTGGGCTCGTCATGGAACAGTTGGCCCAGACCGTGGCCGACGAAATCCCGAACCACGCTGGCCCGCTCGCTTTCGGCATATTGCTGGATGGCAGCGCCAATGTCGCCGGTGGTATTGCCCGGAATGGCGGCAGCGATCCCCCGTTCAAGGCTTTCATAGGTGATGCGGATCAGGCGTTCGGCCTTGCGGGAAATTTCGCCGACCGGGTACATGCGGGAGCTGTCCCCGTGCCAGCCATCTACGATGTAGGTGAGATCGATGTTGACAATATCCCCTTCGCGCAGCACCCGGTCGCCGGGAATGCCATGGCAGACCACATGGTTGATGGAGGTGCAGACGGAGTGCCGGTAGCCGCGATAAAAAAGGGTGGCGGGCACGCCGCCATGGTCCATGCCGAATTCGTAGGCCAGCCGGTCCAGCCGGGCGGTGGTCACGCCGGGACGGACATGTTCAACGAGCATGTCAAGGGCGCGGGCCGTCAGGGCACCTGCCTTGCGCATGCCGGCAAATCCGGCCTCCGAATGCAGGGGAATGACGCCCGGGGCCCGCTTCAGGGTACCCGGATCCGCTTCGACATAGGTGACCATTGGCGTTTCTTCCCGTTATCCGTGCTGGTGTGGCGTGTATGTTGTAACCCGGCCATCTGGTGGCCCGGCGTTGAAGTTGCGGCGGCGGCGTGTTCTTTCCCCCGGGCACCGGTGTGTGAATTTTCATTTCTCCCGCCCCGGATGACTCCGGCACCATCATGTTAGCCCGTTGGCATCTGGATGGAAAGAGGGCGGGACAGGCGCAGATGGGTGGGCGTGATGTCGCAGCCAAAGGCAAGGGCCGTGACCCCGGCTTCCCGTGCGTGGGCAAAGGCACGGACATATTCGGGGTCATTGTCCCGGCACAGGGTAAATGTGTGGCAATCGGTGCGCTGCACCACATAGATGGTGACGGCCCGATGCCCCGCCTCGCACATGCGCGCCATTTCATTCAGGTGCCGGGCACCGCGGGTGGTGGGACTGTCGGGGAATTCGGCAAGGCCGGTTTGCCGGGAATAGTGGACGTTCTTGACTTCCACATAGCAGTCGGGCCTGTCCGGGCCACGCAACAGGAAATCGATGCGGCTTTTTTCTCCATATCGGACCTCGGCCTGGAAATCGGGCCAGTCGGCAAGGGCAGGGATCGCGCCCTCCTTGAGGGCTTCGGCCACCAGCTGGTTGGGGCGGGCCGTGTTGATTCCTACCAGCCCGCCGGGCATTTCGACAAATTCCAGGGACCAGGGGAGCTTGCGCTTTTCATTGTCGGAACGCCAGATCCAGACCGGGTTGCCCGGATCCGTCAGGCCGGTCATGGCGCCGGTGTTGGCGCAGTGAACGGTCAGCTCGCTGCCGTCGTTCAACCGGACATCGGCCAGGAAGCGCTTGTAACGCCGGATCAGGGTGGCACGCTGCATGGTGGAGGGAAGTTGCATCGGGTGCGGAGGCCTTTGTTTCCTGTAAAATGTCCGGGTGTGCGTGCGCTGTTTTCGTTCGGGAGCGGGTTCGGTTTATCCCATGGGTTCAAAGATGGAAATCCGTGCCGTGCCGGTCGGGGTGCTTTTGCGGGGAAAAAGCGGTTTCCCGCGGTGTGCTGCGGGATGCGGCAGCTTGAGTTTTGGCGTATGAATGGGCATAAGGTTTCTTTTTGTGCCCGGCGTGATTCCGGGTGCCAGGTGCCGGTGTGATGCCCATGAATTCTGCCAGTGAAAAGATCGTGCGTGCGGCTGCGCTGGTCATTGGTGATGAAATCCTGTCGGGACGGACGGCGGACAGGAACATCGTTGAAATTGCCCGAATGTGTACCGATGGCGGAATCGTGCTGCACGAGGTGCGGATTATCGGCGATGACATGGACGAGATCATTACCGCGCTGAATGCCTTGCGGCACGCCCATGACTATGTCTTTACCACCGGAGGGATCGGGCCGACCCATGACGACATCACGGCGGAGGCGGTGGCGCGGGCCTTTGGGGTACCCCTGGAGCATCGGCAGGAGGCGGCGGACCGGATCGCGGAGAAATTCGGCAGGAAGGTGCTGACACCGGGGGGATTGCGGATGGCACGCATTCCCCGAGGGGCGGACCTGATCGACAATCCGGTCTCCGGTGCGCCCGGTTTCCGGATCGGCAACGTGTTCGTCATGGCCGGGGTGCCGGAAATCATGCGGGCCATGCTGCACGGGATCGCACCGACCCTTGCAGGGGGCACACGGCTGGAAAGCCGCACCGTTCCGGTGGGGGTGGGGGAGAGCACCATTGCCACCGATCTGGCGGCAGTTCAGGAAAGGTTCCCGGATGTCAGCATTGGTTCCTATCCCCTGATGGGGAAGCAAGGGGTGCTGACCGAGGTCGTTTTGCGGTGCGGGGACGTGAACATGCTGGAAAATGCCACGCGGGCCGTGCAGCAGGTGGTGGATGCCTGCCATGAGCGCCGGGGGATCACACTGACGTCCGAAACACGGACGCAATAGCGGGGAAAGAAAGATGGATTCACAAAACAAGTCCTTTCCGGTGACATGGGACCAGTTCCACCGGGATTCGCGGGCGCTGGCCTGGCGTCTGACGGAAAAGGGGCCCTTTGAGGCGCTGGTGGCGATTACCCGGGGCGGGCTGGTGCCGGCGGCCATCGTGGCGCGGGAGTTGAATATCCGGCTGGTGGAGACGGTGTCCATCCGTTCCTATGACCATCAGAGCCAGGGGGAGCTGGAGGTGATGAAGACCATTACCGAGGCGGTGCTGAACACGAAGGGCAAGGTGCTGATCGTTGACGATCTGGTAGACACGGGGGCCACGGCCCGGGTGGTCCGCGACATGTTGCCGGAGGCCCATTTTGCCACCGTTTATGCCAAGCCCAAGGGGCGGCCGCTGGTGGATACGTTCATCACCGAGGTGTCCCAGGATACCTGGATCTATTTCCCCTGGGATCTGGAAGTGGCCTATGCACCCCCGATCCATGGGGGAACCGACTAGGCGGGGTTGACGGCGGCAACAAATCGCCGGGGCATTCCGGTCTTTCTTTGCGGGCGTGGTGGAACTGGTAGACACACAGGACTTAAAATCCTGAGAAAGGCAACTTTCGTGCGGGTTCGACCCCCGCCGCCCGCACCATTTCCCAATGGGGGGGCTGGTGCATTCCGTGTGCGCCGCTTCCTTTCTTTTCCGGTGTTTTCGGGCAGGTTTTTCAAAAGTCTTCATCTGCTGCAATCCGGGTGGGGACAAAATGTAGCGCTGTGTGCCTGTTGTTCCGTGGCGCATGCGTGCTAGCCTTGCCCTGTTTGTTATTTTTGAAATTCACGGGGATGCGGAACAATGGAAAAAGCAGATATCGGGCTTTATGGCCTGGCGGTGATGGGCAGCAATCTGGCGCTGAACATTGCGGAAAAGGGCTACCGGGTGGCGGTGAGCAATCGTACCGCGTCCAAGATTGATGAATTCGTGGCCGGGGCGGGAGACCTTGCGGGGCAGCTGGTGCCCAACGCGGATCTGGGGGCGTTCGTGGCTTCCATCAAGAGGCCGCGCTCCATCATCATCATGGTCAAGGCGGGCAAGCCGGTGGACCTGACCATTCAGGCCCTGTTGCCGCATCTGGAAAAGGGGGATGCGATCATCGAGGCGGGCAATGCCAACTACCGGGACAGCGTGCGCCGCTACGATGAACTGACTCCCAAGGGAATCGGTTTTCTGGGCATCGGTGTTTCGGGGGGCGAGGAAGGCGCGCGCCACGGTCCCTCGATCATGGTCGGAGGTTCCCGGGAGCAGTGGCACAATGCGGAAAAGGTGCTGACGGACATTGCGGCGAAATATGATGGGGAGCCGTGCTGCGCCTATCTGGGGCCGGGGGGCGCGGGCCATTTCGTCAAAACCATTCATAACGGTATCGAATATGCCGACATGCAGATGATTGCTGAAATCTACGGCATCATGCGGGACGGAATGGGAATGAGCCCGCTGGCCTGTGCCGAGGTGTTCAAGAGCTGGAATGCGGGGCCGCTCAGTTCCTACCTGATCGAGATCACGGGACTGGTACTGGAAGCGGTGGACGAAAAGACCGGCAAGCCGCTGGTCGAACTCATTCTGGACAAGGCGGGCCAGAAGGGAACCGGGCGCTGGTCGGCCATAGCGGCGCAGGAACTGGGAGTAGCGGCAACCACCATCGAGGGAGCCGTTGCCGCCCGCTCTCTTTCTGCGATCAAGGAGCAGCGGGTTGCCGCTTCCGCCATCTATGACTCGGTGCCGGTGGAAAAATGTTCCGCTACCCTTGAGCAGCTTGAACATGCGTTGCTGGCGGGAAAGATTGCGGCCTATGCACAAGGGTTTGCCGTTCTGAGCAAGGCTTCGGAGGAGAATGGCTGGGATCTTCCCCTGGGAACCATTGCCCGCATCTGGCGGGCCGGGTGCATTATCCGGTCGCGGTTCCTTGACCAGATGGCTTCGTCCTACGAAAAGGACGATGCGGTCAACCTGATGGTGGCGCCGGATTTCGTCCGGATCATGGAAGCGAACAATGGTGCCCTGCGCCGGGTAGTGGCCGACGGGGCGCTTGCCGGTTCACCCATGCCGTGCCTGGGGGCGGCGCTGGCCTATTTCGACGGCTACCGGCAGGCGCAGGGAACGGCCAATCTCATTCAGGGGCAGCGGGACTTTTTCGGCGCCCACGGTTTCATCCTGACCGATCGGGAAGGGGAACAGCACGGGGATTGGCCGCCAACACTCGAGACAGACTGACAAGAGGAAAAGCAATCACATGCGCAGTATCGAAAGGGTCCGTCTGGCGGCGGACCGGTTGGGGCTTGGTGTCCGCATCCTGGAACTGGAGCAATCCACGCGCACGGCAGCGCAGGCGGCGGATGCGTGCGGGTGCCCGGTGTCGGCCATCGTCAAGAGCATGGTGTTCGAGCGGGCCGATGACGGCTCGCTGGTGCTGGTGCTGGTGAGCGGGGCGCACAACGCTGATCTGAAGAAGCTGAAAGCCCTGTTCGGGTGCAAGTTGCGGCCGGCGAAGGCGGAGAAGGTGCGGGAACAGACCGGGTTTGCCATTGGTGGTGTGGCACCGGTGGGGCATGTCAATCCGCTTCCCGTCTATATGGATGAGATTCTTCTGGACCATGAACGGGTCTGGGCGGCGGCGGGCACACCCAATGCCCTGTTTGCGGTTGCGCCGGAAACGTTGCGCGAAAAGACCGGTGCCCGAATCATTCAGGTGGCGGACTGAGTCGCGTTGCTGTGGGACTTGGCAAGGGTCTTGTACATGACGAGCGCGTCCACAAGGCCAAGGCGGGGGTGATCAAAGGCGCCGGGCAGGCGCCCGACGGTTGCAAAACCAAGCTGGTGCCACAGCTTGATGGCCCCCATGTTGCTGGCAATGACGAAGTTGAACTGCATGGCCGTGAAACCGGCCCTTTCGGCCTGTTCGAGCGCGTGGATGGCCATGGCACGGGCGATGCCCCGGCGACGAAAGGCGGGGTCGACTGCAAATCCCGCATTGGCCACATGGGCGCCGCCGCCGCCCTGATTGGGGCGCAGATAGAAGGTGCCTGATATTTTGATTCCGCAGACGGCAACAAATACCTGATGACTTTGTGAAAACCAGTAATCCAGCGCCTGTTCCTCGTTCATGTTGCGCTCAAGGGTATAGGTTTCTCCCGCCCGGATGATCGGTTGCAGAATGTGCCAGATGCCGGAGCGATCCCGCGCGGTGGCCGGCCGTGTTTTGAGGCGGCCGGTTTCCGGCGTCCCGGCCGTTGGAGGATCATTCGGTGGGGCACCCATGGCATATCACATGTCCGGGTCGTGGGGGGGCACGGCGATTTCACCCGGTTTGGCAATTTCGGGGGCATGAACGGTGGCATCGGCGTCATGCCGGGAGCGCAGATGAAAGCGTTTCACGGTATAATAGAACACCATGAAGGACAGCAGGACGAGGATGCCGGCGAAAAAGAACGACGCGCCGGGGAAATATCCCGGGGCATTGGGGGAGGTGGTGAAATAGCTGAAAAGCTGGGTGGCGGCGAGGGGGCCGATAATGGCGGTCAGGGAATTGGTGGCATTGACGGCCCCCTGCAGTTCCCCCTGGGAATTGTCCGGTATCTGGCGGGACAGCATGCCGTTGATGGCGGGGGCGGCGAGGCCGGAAAAGGCGCCGATGATCAGGTAGCCATACAGGCCGACCGGGGTGTGGATGAACGAGGTGCCGAAAAAGGCGATTGCCGCGGCAAGCATGCCCAGAATGACGGTGGAACTTTCGCCGAACCGCTTGATGACAGGGCCGATGAGCACGCCCTGCACCAGGGCAAAGAGAAAGCCGAACACGGCCAGGGAACGCCCGATCTGGGCCGAATTCCAGTCAAAGCGCTCGATGGTGAAGAAATTCCACACTGAAGGATATGTCTGGCTGGCAAGGGAGAATAGGAACAGGGCGCCCAGCATCCAGATCACGGCGGGATAGGGGCGGAAGGCCAGGATGGCGCCCAGCGGGTTGGCGCGCCGGATGTCGAAGCGCCGGCGCTTGCGCATGGTCAGGCTTTCGGGAAGGATGAACAGGCCGAACAGGAAGTTGGAAAAGGCCAGTCCGGCGGCGGCGTAAAAGGGCGCGCGGGGGGAGAGCACCCCCAGTTCGCCGCCGATGACGGGACCGACAATGAAGCCCAGCCCGAAGGCGGCCCCGATCAAGCCGAAACGCTGGGAGCGCTTTTCGGGCGGGGTGATGTCGGCAATATAGGCGGTGGCGGTGGCAACGGCGGCTCCGGATATGCCGGCGGCTATGCGGCCCACGAACAGCCAGCCGATGGAGGGGGCAAAGCCCATGATCAGATAGTCGATGGTCAGCCCGACAAGGGACAGGAGCAGGACCGGACGGCGGCCGAACCGGTCCGACAGGTTGCCCAGAACCGGGGAAAACAGGAATTGCAACAGCGCATAGACGAAGACAAGATAGCCGCCAACCACGGCGCTGCGGGCGATGGTACCATGGGAAAGCTCAAGGATCAGTTCGGGCAGAACGGGCAGAATGATGCCCAGCCCGACCATGTCCAGCAGGATGGTGACGAGAATGAACCCCAGGGTCAGGCGGGAATTTCGTGCAACGGGCATGTGTTCTGGAAGTCCTCTTTCTGGAAGTCCTCGTCAAGATTCCCGCCAGCACGCGAAGGGGCCGGGTGATGGTCTGCGTTCAGGCACCTGCAGGCCTGCTCCTGATGACAGGATGGGCCGCCGGCGGTGTTCCTGTCCCCCCTTCGGGAGGCGCCAGCCTGGCCCTGATGGCCTGTCAGGCCATTGAGCTAGTGCAAATGCGGACCGGTTGCAAGTTTCCCGTGCACCGGCAGAGGAAGAAGGTTCGCTGGCATTCATTGGGCATCCGTTGCAACATCATGGCCGTAAATCCATGCAAGGCGTTTCAGGTGTCCTGTCGGTCCCTGAAGCTTGACCACCAGGTTGCGGGCAATGGTCAGGGGCCAACCGGCATGGTAGATCACGCCGTTGGTGGCGGAGATCCTGACCACTCTTTGCACGCGCTTGCGCCGGAGGCGGTAGTAGGTCTGGAAGGCCTGTTCGGCATGTTCGGAGCGGGCCAGAAGGGGGGCAAGAACCCCGGCATCCTCGATGGCCATGGCCGCCCCTTGCGCCTGATAGGGCAGCATGGCATGGGCAGCATCACCGATCAGGCCGATGGGCCCCTTGTGCCATCCGGGCGTATCAACGGCGTATAGTGGCCATTTCTGCCAGCCTGCTTCGGCAGCGGCCAGAATGGCGGAGATGCGGGGGCTGGAAAACACCGTTTCGGGGATGGTGGGGGCCTCGACGTGTTTGACGCGGGTTCTTCTGTTCAGCTTTTCCCGGGAAAACAGCGCGATGTTCATCAGGTGCCGGTGGGGATGGGGATAGGCAACCGCATGGAAGCCGGGGGCCCACAGCAGGCTGGTGCGTTCAAGATTGAACAGGGAGTTGAGCAGGGAGACGGGCACAAGGGCGCGCCAGGCGACATAGCCGGAATAGGTGGCGGCAGGTCCGTCCAACACCTGCGTGCGGGTCGGGGAATGCACCCCGTCCGCGCCCACGAAGGCAAAGGGGCGGGCGGTGATATAGTCGCCCGATTTCAATTCGTAGGTAACGGACAGGCCCCGGGCATGGGTCTGCATGTCGAAACTGCGAATGGAGAACTGGATGTCGATATTTGCAAATCGCTTGCAGGCGGCGTGAAGCGCGTCGGCCAGGTCGGCGCGGTGAATGACGATGTAGGGGGCGCCGAAACGTTCATTGGCAATGTCTCCCATCTGCAGGGAAATCAGGGGTTTTCTGGCATGGAAGGGGTAGACGTCGATGGCTTGTGGTTCAAAGCCGGTCTGTTGCAGGGCCGCGTCCAGATCGAGCCGGTTCAGCACATGGCGGGCATTGGGGCTTATCTGCAGGCCCGCGCCTTCGGTCTGAATGCCGGGGTTCTTTTCCAGAATGACGACCTTGATGTCAAAGCGGGCCAGGGCCAGGGCCAGGGTCATGCCCGCGATGCCGGCTCCTGCGATATAGACGGTCTTTGATGCCTTTTCCCGGGCAAAGGTGCCCGGCGCCGAGCTGATGCGGGGCGCGCGGGCCGTGCCGGAACCCGAACTGAGGGGCATGGCCGTTCAGCCGGTTTCAGAAAGGGATGCCTGTGGCGTATAGGCGGCAAAGGCGGGGTCCGAGGTGCCGGCAGTCAGGCGGGCGGAGTAGACATAGTGGGTCGAGCAATAGGGACAAACGATCTCGTTTTCGCTGCCCATGTCCAGAAAGATATGGGGGTGATCGAAGGGAGGAAGGGCACCAATGCACTGGAACTCCCGGGCGCCGATCTCGATGCGGTCGACGCCCTGATCATTGTGAAAGTGGGGAACTGAATTGTGGGACATGTGACGTTCATCCGCTTGTTCTGACTGGTGTGCCGGGCATTCCCCGGAGGGACGGGTTGCCTTGCCGGGGAATGAATGGCACCTGACTCGGCGCACCATATGCCTGACGGCAGGCAAATTCCAGCCTTGATATGGGGAGAATGGGGCGTAAATCTGGGCAGGGTCCGGTTGCGGGTTTTGCTGCGGGCCCGGGGCAGGAAACAGCGGGACGGGAGGTGGACATGGAAACGTTTGACTCTGATGGTGTTCGGATTGCCTTTTCCCGCCATGGCACGGGGCGGCCGATTGTTCTGGTGCATGGTTTTGCCTCCAGCGGGCGGGTGAACTGGCGGGATACGGGATGGGTCGATACGCTGTGCGAAGCGGGCTGGGGGCCGATCTGTATCGATAACAGGGGCCACGGGGAATCGGAAAAACTCTATGATCCCGCCCTTTATCCGGCCCGGGTCATGGCCGGGGACGTGGCACGACTGATCGTTCATCTGGGACTGGATGGCGAAAACGGACCCGTGCCGGTGATGGGATATTCCATGGGCGCGCGCATTTGTGCATATTTGTGCATGGACCACCCCGAGCTGGTGCGGGCCGCCATTTTTGGCGGGCTGGGCATCAACATGATCCGGGGCATTGGCGGCTCCGAGGCCATCGTTCAGGCATTGCTGGCACCGGATCTGGACCATGTGCGGGACCGGACGGGGCGCCAGTTCCGCATTTTTGCCGAGCATACGCAGAGCGATCTGAAAGCGCTGGCCACCTGCATGCAGTCGTCGCGGGATCCGATCCGTGCCGAAGACCTGTCTGGCATCCGGGTTCCGGTGCTGGTGGCGGTGGGGGAAAGGGACGAGGTGGGGGGATCGGCGGAGGAACTGGCGGCGCTGCTGCCCGGTGGGCAGGCCCTTGTCATTCCCGGGCGGGACCATATGCGGGCAACCGCTGACAAAATGTTCAAGAGGGGGGTGATTGAATTTTTGTCGCAACTGCCCACATAATGGGGCTCAGGCGTTCCGGGCAGGCTGGTAAACGCCACCCGCAACGGGAGAAGATCATGACGCATTCGCCGGAATCCCGCACTTTCAGGCTGGTGGAGAAGCCGGACAGGCTGTGGCTTTCGATCAGGGAGGATGCGGAACGTATCCGTGACGGAGAACCGCTGCTGACCAACTTCATCACGTCGTCCATTCTCAATCATGAGCGGCTGGAAACGTCTCTTGTCTATGTGCTGGCCAACCGGCTCAAACATGCCGGGGTATCGGCGGAGCTGTGCCGGCAGGCCTTTTGCGATGCCCTTGCGGAGGATCCTTCGATAGGAGAGGCCATGCGCACGGACCTTGCCGCCACCGTTGAACGGGATCCGGCCAGTTCGCGTGCCATCGAGCCACTCCTTTATTTCAAGGGGTTCCACGCGGTGCAGACCCACCGTTTTGCCCATGCCATGTACACGCGCGGGCGGCGGGATTTTGCCCTTTACCTGCAAAGTCGTGCTTCCCAGGTCTTTCAGGTGGATATCAACCCGGCGGTCCGCATGGGGCGCGGGGTGATGCTGGACCATGGCACGGGGATCGTGATCGGGGAAACGGCGGTGATTGGGGATCATGTATCGATTCTGCAGGGGGTCACCCTTGGGGGAACGGGCAAGGAAACCGGGGACCGGCATCCCAAGATCGGCTCCGGGGTGCTTCTGGGGGCCGGCGCCAAGGTGCTGGGCAACATTACCATCGGGCACGGGGCGCTGGTGGCTGCCGGGTCGGTGGTGCTCAAGGATGTGCCTCCGCACATGACGGTGGCGGGGGTGCCGGCAAAGGTCGTGGGCAAGACCACCTGCGAGGAACCCGGCTGCATCATGGACCAGACACCCCGCGTGCTGGAATAAGCGTCCAGCTGCAAAAAAGAGGAGCGGGAAAACATTCCCTGCTTGTGCGACTCAATCTAGGATGATGCACGCGAACAGGAAGCGGGCGAAAAGGGCTGGCCGAAATGAAAAAAGAAGAAATTGCGCTGTTGCAGAAATATTTGCGGCAGAAGTTCGCCAACCCGGCGCTCGAAGTGCGGGCGCGGCCGCAGAAAACCGATTCCTGCGAGGTTTACATGCAGGACGAATTTGTTGGCGTGCTGTATCTGGATGATGAGGACGGGGATCGTTCCTACATGTTCCAGATGGCCATTCTGGACATCGATCTGGAGGAAATTGCCTGACCGGATCAGGTGGTTCCGGGCGGAAACAGGCCGGTATTCTTCAACAGCTGTTGCAGAACATGATCAAACGTGCGCCAGCGGGTGAGCAGGTGGCGATTGAATTGATAGGTGATGGCCAGCCCGTTGCCGGTGGCGATGGTATGGATGCAGTCGGGAAAGTCCGGAGTTGCCGGACGGCTGGTGCATTTGGCGACAAAGGGGCTGGTTGATATGGGATCAAACCAGACTGTTTCGTCCTGATATCCTTCTTCCCCTTTCAGGGGCTTGCCTACCAGTCCGGGCACCGTGTCGATCTGGCGCGGAGTGAACTGGTGAATATAGACCGTATCGAGCAGTACCGTGCTGGATTCGGCCTGATCCGCTTTGGAAACATGCACGCCAACACGTTGCGGGTCATTTTCATTGTCAAATGAAATCAGAAGGTTGGCGTCAAGGCTTTGTGTGTTGATTCCGCTTTTGCCGGGTGTTCGTGTCAGCCAGGCGGTGGGCATGTTGATGGCGATGCCGTTGATGGTCGTGCCGGAAAAGGGGGGCGCGAAGGTGGAGGCAGGCGGAGCTTTCTCGGGCCGGGCCTGGGCGAACAGCCAGTAGGCAGCGGCCAGACCGGCCAGCACCAGCATGAGGGCGATGGCGGCCAGATTGAACAGGGAGGGGGTGTTGGGAGCCGGGCTGGAAAGAGGGGATGGGCGAACCATTTGCGGGATGGCCTGTGTTTCGTTCAAGGGCGCTACTGGCGTTAACCATCATCACCTTCGGCAAGTGACAGGTAATAGGGCATCCCTTATGCTTAATAAATCGTTAATCGAACCGGTTGTCGCCGGGGATCATGGTTTTTCAGGGGAACCCGAGGGGAGGCCCTTGGGAAACCATTGATCGGGCGGAGCGGGGCTATGTGGGTGGGCTTGCCTGATGTCGGATTTTCTTCTTGCTCTTTTCATCATGGCGGTGGGGATCAGTTTTGGCGGGGCTGCCACCTATCTCTATCAGGGGCTGAGTGGGCAGGTGGCCATGTTGCGCTTTGATGGCCGGAGTTATCTGGCTTCCCTTGGCAATCTGGCCATGAGTTTTCTTTGCGGTCCGTTCATCCTGATGAAGTTGGGGTGGCAGGGACAGCAGAACGGGGGCGGCAGCCTGTCGGTTGCCAACCTCCTGATCGGATCGCTGGTCGGATTCGGCTGGGGGTTCATCAACGGGTTGCTGCTGCTGGGGGCCTATTTCGCCGTCGTCGGTTAGCCGGCAAAATACCGGAAAGAAAAATCCGCGAAAAAAGACCCGATCCATGGAAGGAGAGGCCATGGACCGGGTTTTGTGGGCCTGCCCGTTCGGGGGCAGGACAGGGGGGAGAGAATTTTTCGCGGTGTTGCGCCTTTCGGGCAAGTTTTCTAGAGCGTGTCTGTTTCTGATGGAATCAAGGCCACGCTCTATCTGTTTGATATTTCCGTACTTCTTGTCCGAAAACCGCTTCACACTTTTCGGGAAGTGCTCTAGAGGCTGGCCAGGGTGGACAGGGGGCGGGTGTCCTCGATATCCACCCACAGGCCGGCGTGGGACTGGGACTGGCGTTTCAGATACTGGTAGGGAGTCTGGTTCCAGACCTTGACCAGCCCGCGCAGGTTGTCAAGGATCAGGTCGCCCCGGTCCGTGCGCACCATGAGCACTGCGTGGCCATCACCGGAAACCTGGCGCACCACGGTGATGAACAGGTTGGATGGCGGCCATCCCAGGGCGATCAGGTCGCGTCGCTTGGCAAGCGCGTAATCCTCGCAGTCCCCGTAGCCGTTGGGATAGGTCCAGAATTCCGCCGTCTGGTAGAGTTGCTGGTCGGTCACCGGCACGATGGCGGCATTTTCATTGGCGTTGACCTGAAGCAGCTGGTCCCAGCGCTCCTGAGTCAGGTGGGTGGCTTCGCTCACGCTGCCATAGGCGGTGCATTCGCCGGGGTAGGTCTGGCAGAAGCGGGCATGGCCGATGGGTATGGATGTCTGGCCGGTGACCTTTGCAAAGGCGGGGTTGGACAGATCGACATTGCCCGATGCCTGGGCGGGGGCGATGAGGGTGGCCAGAGCCAGAAGGGCAAGGCCGATGGAAAGACGGATTTTCTTCGGTTTGGACATTTCGTGTTCTCCCTGTTGGGAGCACGATAGGAAGTGCCAATTTCCAGTTTTAGAAAAAATCCATGCAGGTTTTAGTCAAGTTGTTGCGTGCTTTTTTACCGGAAAGCAACCATGTCTGGGAGGCTTGCGACCGGGCCTTGAGACGCACGATGCCAAGGGATGGGGAGAGCAGGAACAGGGGCCGGCGTGCCATCCGGAAAGGAAGGCGGGGCGCAGGAGCGGCCCATGTGCTGAGCAAAAAGTCAAACAGAATGAATGAGCGAATGGACGGGCGGCCTGCAGGCCCGGGTCAGGTCACGTTCAGATTCTGCTGAACTACGTTGAGGATCTGCTGGGTGGACATGAATTCGACACCGATTCCCTTGTCGAAGTGACGCACGATCCGTCCGCGCATGCGACCAAGGGTAACCGGTGTGCCCACGGCAGGGCGCACGTCCATTTCGATCGCTGCCCCGGACAGGGATATGTCAACGATCTTGCAATTGTACTGGCGCCCGTCGTCCAGCGTGATCCGGGAATGGCGAATATCCGGCACCACGCGGCCGTGGCGGCGGTCTTCGGCCAGGTTCAATTCGTCCTTGTTGGCCAGCCATGTCAATTGGGCAGCCAGCTTGTCACGCTTGCGGGCGGAGGCTGTCAGGCTCATTTCAAAGCCGCCATCGGTCAGATTTATGATGGGCCCGGCAACGCGACCGATATGGTCCATGTAGATGACGACCTGCTCCCCCACTTCGCCCGCGACCGGGGCAATGACAAGGGCGTCGCCCGGGGACATTTCAATGATCTGGCAGGGAAATTCGCGCTTGTCGGACAGCATGTAACGGCCCAGAACGGAAAC
>JALWTJ010000410.1 GCA_027082895.1 Hyphomicrobiales bacterium
TGCGGAGCCTGTGCAGCGCCAGACTTTACTTCTTCCGTCCCCTCAAGGGCAAGTCCCCCGAACGAAGGGCATCCCGCCTGCTGTCCGCGTGGGGACAGGGGCCGGAGGGCGCCCGCATGTTGCCCGGTATCATCATGACAATGCATCATGGAGGAATTAAGCCACATTTTTGTTAATGAGCGATGCTAATATTGCTCTGCAACGCCAAGTAGTTCGCGATTCGAACGCGGTTCCACCAACCCGGCGAGGAGACCATGGACCAGGAATTTCACCGTATCAGACGGCTTCCCCCTTATGTTTTCGAACATATAAATCCGATCAAGGCCCGTGCGCGCGCCCAGGGCGTGGACATTATCGACCTTGGAATGGGCAATCCGGACCTGCCCACCCCCTCCCACATCGTGGACAAGCTGGTCGAAGCCGTGCAGAACCCGCGTACGCACCGCTATTCCGCTTCCCGCGGCATTCCGGGGTTGCGCCGTGCCCAGGCGGCCTATTATGCGCGCCGGTTCGGGGTAAAGCTGGATCCGGATACCCAGGTGGTTGCCACTCTGGGGTCAAAGGAAGGGTTTGCCAACATGGCCCAGGCCATTACCGCACCCGGGGACGTGGTACTGGTGCCCAATCCCACCTATCCCATCCATTCCTTCGGCTTCATCATGTCCGGGGGCGTGGTGCGCGCCATGCCCGCCGAACCTTCGGATGCCTTTTTCCAGGCCCTTGATCGCGCCGTGCGCCATTCCATTCCCAAGCCGATCGCCCTGATCCTGAACTACCCGTCCAATCCGACCGCCTATGTGGCCGATCTGGATTTTTACCGGCAGGTGGTGGCCTATTGCAAACGCCATGACATCTTCATCCTGTCCGATCTGGCCTATTCGGAAATCTATTTCGATGACAATCCGCCCCCTTCCATTCTTGAAGTGCCCAATGCCATGGACATTGCCGTGGAATTCACCTCCATGTCCAAGACCTTTTCCATGCCCGGCTGGCGCATGGGGTTTGCGGTGGGCAATGAACGCCTGATCGCCGCCCTTGCCCGGGTAAAATCCTATCTGGACTATGGTGCCTTCACCCCCATCCAGGTTGCCGCCGTGGCGGCCCTGAACGGGCCGGATGACTGCGTGTCCGAGGTGCGCCAGGTCTACAGGACCCGCCGCGACGTGCTGATCGAAAGTTTCGGGCGGGCAGGCTGGAAGGTGCCATCCCCCCCCGCCACCATGTTCGCCTGGGTGCCGGTGCCCGACCGGTTTGCCCATATGGGATCGCTGGAATTTTCCAAGCTGCTGATTTCCGAGGCGGCGGTGGCCGTTGCCCCCGGCGTCGGGTTCGGCGAATATGGCGACCAGTATGTGCGCATTGCACTGGTGGAAAATGAACAGCGCATCCGCCAGGCGGCCCGCAACCTGAAGAAATTCATGGCCCGGGCCGGCAGTGGCGACAATGTGGTGGCGATGAAACAGGCGGATGGTGCTTGAGAGCAGCTTCCGGAAGGTTTGAACGGCTTTCGAAAGCCGCCAATGCCGACATCATGGCCCTTCGCGGGACAGCAACTGGTTGAGCGTGTAGGCGTTGCCCACCGGTGGCGCTGCATCGGCCTCGTATGCGTTATCGGAGACCACGCAATTGCGGTCGCAGATCAGAATGGCCTTTTCCCTGTCGATGTCGTCAAACCAGATTCGCCCTCCCGGCGTCGCGATGTAACCGTCGGTTTCCTCTGCAATATCGGCGCTCAGATCGTCCGAGGAGGGCACTTCTGAGTCAAAATCATAAGAAAACGCTCCATGGGTATGATAAGATGCGATAATATCCATGTCTGTGGGCGGTTCATCGGCAAAGCAGCTGCCTTCACGCCCCCGCGTCGGCCCGGTGGCAACCAGCATCCCCTTGCTGTTGCGCCCCAGGTACCCGCAAAATTCGCGGTTCAGCGCAATGGATTTGGGCTGCAGCTTGTTGAACAGGCTTTTCATGAAGGCGATTTCTTCGTGGCTTTGCGCCAGTGCGCTTCCCGGCAGGGCCAGAACCGCTATCGTCAGGGCCCAAAAGGCAATTCGTTTCATGTCGGGCGCCTTCCGTCTGCCATTGCACGCATTGCTTCTTGTAGCCGCTCATGGGCGCCGGACCAAGGCCACAGCGGGGGAATTTGCCGCCATGGCTAATGGATCCGGCTATCGGGTCCGGTCCGGAGAAGGGGCTGTCAACGCCAACCATTTTTATAATCCTGTTGACCTGACGAAAAATTCCTATTTTATCCGGCCGGTGATCGCATGGGCGCAGCCAGTGTTGTCCGAATATCGGAAGGAAGGCATTTTTGTCATGAATGAACAGACACGACATGAACCCGCTGCGCCCCTCCGGGTCGGCATCGCAGGCCTTGGCACTGTTGGCGCCGCGCTGGTGTCCATGCTGGCCGGGAACGGCTCCAGCCTGCACAGGCGCCACGGCCGGCATATCGAGGTTTCCGGGGTTTCCGCCCGTTCCCGGTCGCGGGACCGGGGAATAGATATTACCCCCTATGCCTGGCACGACGATCCGGTGGCCCTGGCGAGCAGCGCCGATGTGGACCTGTTCGTTGAACTGATGGGGGGGGAAGATGGCCCCGCCCTGGCGGCGGTCCGGGCAGCCCTTGGCGCGGGCAAGCCGGTGGTGACCGCCAACAAGGCGCTTCTGGCCAAGCACGGGGTGGAACTGGCTCGCCTGGCCGAAAAGACCGGCGCCCATATCGGTTTCGAGGCGGCCGTAGCCGGAGGCATTCCGGTGATCAAGACCCTGCGCGAAGGGCTGGGGCTGGCATCGGTGACCCGGGTGTATGGCATCATGAACGGCACCTGCAATTACATTCTCACCCGCATGGGGGAGGAGGACATTTCGTTTCAGGATTGCCTGAAGGATGCCCAGACGCTGGGTTATGCCGAAGCGGACCCTACCTTCGACGTGGAAGGGTTCGACACGGCCCACAAACTGGCCCTGCTGTCCTCCCTGTGTTTTCAGACCCGAATTGCCGCCGATGAAATCTTTGTCGAGGGCATAACCGCCATCACCCAGGCGGACATGAAGGTTGCCGCCGATCTGGGCTTTCGCATCAAGTTGCTGGGTATTGCCAGCCGGTCCGAACAGGGGGTCGAACAGCGGGTGCATCCCACTCTTGTGCCCGCCAGCACTGCCGTTGCCCGGGTGGACAATGTGCTCAATGCCGTCATTCTTGAAACGGACCATATTCAGGAGTTGATGCTGTCCGGTCCCGGAGCGGGGGGCATGGCAACGGCCGCCTCCGTGCTCGCCGATATTCTGGACATCGCCCGGGGCCACAATGTGCCCGCCCTGGGCATGCCGGTCGACGAATTGGCCGAATATCGCCGTGCGCCCATGCGGGCCCACAAGGGCGGCTATTACATTCGGCTTAACGTGCGCGATGTCCCCGGGGCGCTGGCTGCCATCACCGCCCGTCTGGGGCAGAGTGGCATATCCCTGGAAAGTGTCATTCAGCGCCCCGATCTGAAGGTCGAAACCGACCTTCCCGGTGCGCAGGACACCCGGACCCTGGTCCTGATTACCCAGGATACGCTGGAATCGGCGGTGCGCGAGGCTCTGGCCCGTGTGGCCGATGACGGCTATACCCTTGGGGCGCCACAGGTCATTCGGATCGAAACCTTTGCCTGACAGTGCCCGGCAACGAAAAGCGGGCAGGAGAA
>JALWTJ010000411.1 GCA_027082895.1 Hyphomicrobiales bacterium
AGGTCGTTGCCATCTACAAGTTCGCCTCCCTTCCCGATTGCGGGGAGCTTGTTCCCCAGGTGCGCGCGTTTTGCGCCCGCCACGCCATTCGCGGCACTCTGCTGCTGGCGCCCGAGGGGCTGAACGGTACGGTGGCAGGTTCCCCGGACGCCGTGGATGCGCTGGTGGACTGGCTGGAAAATGCCAATATCTTCGGTGGCCGCCTGCGCGGCGCGGAAATAAAGTTTTCCACGGCCCGCAAGATGCCGTTTTTGCGCCTGAAGGTGCGACTCAAAAGCGAGATCGTCACCCTGAGAGCCCCCGAGGCTGATCCGAACCGTATCGTGGGCACCTATGTGGAACCGGAGGACTGGAACGCCATCATCGAGCAGCCCGACATGGTGGTTCTGGATACCCGCAACGATTACGAAGTTGCCCTTGGCACCTTCGAGGGAGCCCTGGATCCGGGGACGCAGACCTTCACCCAGTTCAAGGATTTTGTGGCCCGCAATCTGGATCCGGAAAAGCACCCGAAAATCGCCATGTTCTGCACCGGCGGCATCCGGTGCGAAAAGGCATCCGCCTACATGCTGGCCCACGGGTTCAGCCACGTCTATCACCTGCACGGAGGGATCCTGAAATATCTGGAGACCATTCCCGCGGAGCGCTCCCGCTGGCAGGGGGAATGCTTTGTCTTTGACGAGCGCGTGTCCATCACCCATGGGCTGGAAACCGGGGAGGCCACCCTGTGCCGGGCCTGCCGGCACCCCCTGACGGCAGCGGACCGGGAGCATCCCGACTATGTCGAAGGGGTGCAATGCGCCCATTGTTCGGGCCCCGAACACGCCCGTTCCCGCGCAGCGGCCGCCGAGCGCCAGCGCCAGATGGATCTGGCGGCCCAACGCGGCATGGCCCATATCGGGGATGATGCTGCCAGTGCTGCCCGGGCCCGTTCCCGGGCCAAGAAGCAGGCCCGCGAGGCAGACCGCTCCCGCAACGGGGGCGCCTGAAAAGTACGCGCGATCAAGGGTTGGAGCATATCGCCAGCCCAAATTTCGGATGAACCATGTACAATCCCGCGCCATTTCAGATTGAGGACCCGACAGCGATTGCCGACCTTGTCCGCTCCCACCCGCTGGGCATGCTGATCAGCAACGCGGCCAACCATATGCAGGTCAGCCCGGTGCCCTTCCTGTTCGACCCGGAGCAGGGGGAGCATGGCACTCTGAGGTGTCACCTGTCGCGTGCCAACTCCCAGCTTGCAGACCTGGACCGCTCCGATGAGGTGCTGGTGCTCTTTCAGGGGGAAACGGCCTATGTGTCCCCATCTCTTTATGCCAGCAAGAAAATTCATGCCAAGGTCGTTCCCACATGGAACTATTGCGTGCTCGAAGCGCGGGGCGTGGCACACCTGCACATGGATCCGCAATGGCTGCGCACTCAGATCGGGGACCTGACCACGCAAATGGAACAGGGCCGGGAGCGCCCCTGGGATATCAGTGATGCCCCTAGCGCGTTTACCGAAGCGCAGGTGCGTGGCATTGTGGGCGTAAGCATTTCCCTGACGTCCCTTACCGCAAAGTTCAAGCTGTCCCAGAACCGGCCGGAAATCGACCGTGAGGGGCTGGTGCAGGGCATGGCGGAAACAGACCCGGAAATGGCGCGCCTCATGGCCGCTCATTTCCCGCCCGGCACAAAATCCTGATTTCTGGAGCAATGCGCGCAGGTGCCGCGCTCGCCTTCCGTCAAAAAGGTTCAATTGGAAACCGTCAGTTGAGCAAACCGGCATCCCGGGCCGCGGCACGAAAGGTGCGGCTGACCGGCAGCACGTCTCCTGCCGTGGTGGTGACGAGCACCTTGCCCTTTTCACGGCGGGTCTTTTGTATCTGTTCCAGTGCTACCCAGTGGGAGCGGTGAATCTGCAGGCCCGCAACCGGGGTGGTTTTCTCGATGGCATCCCCCAGCCGCATCAGCAGCAGGTGCCGTCCGCGCCCCGTAACCACTTCCACATAGTGATCCTGAACGCTCAGGGAAATCAGATCGCCGCGCTTTTCCACCGGAAGCTGATCGACAATGGCCGCCCGTGCCGGCACTCCTGCCGCCGTGCCCGCTCCGGCGGTGCTCTCCCCGTTGTTGTCATGGGGGCCAAACAGGGACAGAAGCGCCGCAATGGCAATGGAAATGCCGATGCAATAGGCCGCCAGAACCGCCATGTCGGCCGGACTTTGAAAGATGGAGGTCAGCGCAAGCGAATTGAGAAGAATGACTCCGCCGGCCACGGGTATGCCCGCACCAAGGCCCACCAGCAGTACCCGAAGGGGCCGGGGCAGCTTCTTTTCTTCCAGCAGGAAACTTGTCCAGGTGCCAAAGAAATTGCCGATGGCAAAGGATGCAACGGCCATTACGGCCCAATAGACCAGCCGCGGGCCGATCCGGAAAGCATCAAAGGTGCCGAACGGTCCGGACAGACCCAGCACCAGCACCACCGCCCCCATGACCCCCCAGGCCCGGGGTGACCTTGCAATTCGACGCATTTCACGAAGCGTGAGTTGCAAATGGGTGTGTTTCACGAACCGTTGGCCCCGCTCGGCTGAAAGTCACTGTTTCGCGCCGAACCTACCCGCTAGTGAAAACCCTGCCAAGAAGTAATTGCAGGCCGTTTTCCCCGTCCCTTGTGCAAGGAAAAAAGGGAAGGCGGCGAGATAAAGGGATATCGGACATGAATTTTGCTCCCCTGTTGCAGGCACCGCTGGCCATCCAGGCCCATGCCCTTGCCGCCATTCTGGCCTTCTTGATCGGGCCCGTGATCTTTTTCCGGCCAAAGGGAACGCCCCTGCATCGCCTGCTGGGCCGCATCTGGGTACTGGCCATGGCCGTGGTGATAGCCAGTTCCTTCTTCATATTTCAGCTGCGCATGTGGGGGCCGTTTTCTCCCATTCATCTCCTGTCCGCATGGTCGGCCTACGCCCTGTTTCAGGGGGTCATGCTGGCCCGCATGGGCCGGATTGCCGAACACCGGGCCTTGATGAAAAACCTGTATTTCGGTGCCCTGATTGCGGCGGGAACGTTTACCTTTCTGCCCGGCAGGATCATGAACGAGGTACTGTTCGGCAAGCCCAGCGAAAGCGGATTCTATCTGGTTCTGGCAACGGTGATCCTGTTTGTGCTGCTGGTCCGGATTTTTCCCCGGCACCGGTCTCAGGAAGGCGAAGTCAGAAAATCCGAAATGAGCCGGCGCACCTTGTCCGGCTGATCCAGGTTGGCGCAATGGCCGGCATCCGCAAGCAGAACCGAATGAAAATTGTCCAGCTTTTCCATGGCCGGCAGGTCGTTCTTCAGCGCCCGGTTGATCGAGCTGTCCCGTTCGGCACGGATCATCAGCATCGGGCCGCCAAAATCCCGGGCCGCCTGCCGCAGGTCATAATTGCCCAGTGCCTTGAGAAGATGGGCAATCACCTCGATGTTCATGTCCATGGCCATGGCGCGTACGACAGCGCGGGTATGGGGATTGGGCGAGATCATGCGCCCGGCCAGCCGTGCCAGGGTGCGCACCCCCACCATCCGGTAGATGGCCTTGAACGCGCGAATGCCCCAGACCGGTGTTTTCAGACGAAAGGCGGTACCGAAACTGACGAAATGATCAAGGCGCCCCGGATGGTCCCGCATCAGCACCAGCCCCATGATGCCGCCAAGGGAGTTGCCCACCCAATGGG
>JALWTJ010000412.1 GCA_027082895.1 Hyphomicrobiales bacterium
TCTGGATGGAACCATCCCCGACAGCCCCCACAACGCTGATGGCTGGCTGATCTCGGGTTCCCGGTTCGCCGCCTATGGCGCCCATGACTGGATCGGACCGCTGGAAGAATTTCTGCGCCGGACATATAAAAAGGGCGTGCCCATTGTCGGGGTCTGTTTCGGCCACCAGATTCTGGCGCAGGCCCTTGGTGGGCGTGTCGAAAAATATCCGGGTGGCTGGTCGGTGGGAGCCGTTACCTACAAGGGGGAATTCCCGGGCGGAAAGGCCACGATCATGGCCTGGCACCAGGACCAGGTAAGCGTGGTGCCCGCGGGGGCCCGGGTGACCGCTGCAACGGATTTCTGCCCTTATGCCATGCTGTCCTACGGGGAAAAGGCGCTGACCCTGCAACCCCATCCCGAATTCACCGCCCCCTTCATGGCGGACCTGATCGCGGCCCGCCGGGACGTGCTGCCACAGGATGTGGCCGAAAAGGCCCTTTCCAGCCTTGGGACACCACTTTCAACACAGGTCGTCGCGGACATGTTCACGGCATTCTTCAAAATGGAACGAAAGAACTGAACCATGGATTTCATCAGCCGTTTTCCCGAAGCCACCCGCAACTGGCTGAACGGCCGCCGGGTCGAGGAAGTGGAATGCATCATCGGCGACCTGGTCGGCATGTCCCGGGGCAAGGCCATGCCCGCGGCCACCTTTGCCCGCACCACACGTTCCTTCCTGCCCCTGTCCATCTTCTACCAGACGGTATCAGGGGACTATGTGGACATGGACATTACCGACCAGTGGACGGAATCGGACATGGTGCTGACCCCGGATTATTCGACGGCGGTGGCGGTGCCCTGGTCCGACGACGTGGCGGTTCAGGTGATCCATGATGTGAACGATCTGAACGGTCAGCCGATACCGGTAGTGCCGCGCAACGTGCTCAAGCGGGTGCTCGATCTTTACCGGAAAAAGGGGTGGACCCCGGTTGTTGCTCCGGAAATCGAGTTCTATCTCACCCGGCCCAACCTGGACCCGGCCAAACCGGTGGAGCCGCCCATGGGACGGACCGGGCGCCGGGTGGTCAGCCGGCAGGCCTACTCCATGATGGCGGTGGATGATTACGGGCCGGTGATCGACGATATCTATGATTATGCGGAAGCTACCGGGCTGGATATCGATACCATCATTCAGGAAGGGGGGGCCGGACAGATCGAGATCAACCTGGTGCACGGCAACCCGATCCGGCTGGCCGATCAGGTGTTCTTCTTCAAGCGGCTGATCCGGGAAGCGGCGCTCAAGAACGACTGTTTTGCCACCTTCATGGCCAAGCCGATGCAGGATGAGCCGGGCAGTGCCATGCATATCCACCAATCGGTACTCGACAAGAAGGGCAACAACATCTTCAGCGACGAAAAGGGGGCGGAAACCGACCTTTTCTACAGCTTCATCGCCGGACAACAGACCTATATTCCCCACGCCATCAGCTTCTTTGCCCCTTATGTCAATTCCTACCGGCGCTTCGTTGCCAAGGGCAGCGCACCGATCAATCTGGAATGGGGACCGGACAATCGCACGACAGGCATCCGGGTGCCCATTTCCAAGGCCGAAGCACGCCGGGTGGAAAACCGGGTAGTGGGCATGGATGCCAACCCCTACCTGGCCCTTGCCGCCTCCCTGGCCTGCGGTTATCTGGGCATGGTCAGGGGGCTTTCCCCGCGCACGGCCATGACGGGGGAAGCCTATGAGCAGCCCCGGGTTCTGCCCCGCTCCCTGCATGGGGGACTGGACCTGTTTGACGGTGCCCCGGAGCTGGCCGATGTGCTGGGCGCCGAATTCTGCAAGGTCTTTACCGCGGTCAAGCGCCACGAGGCGGAGGCCTTCATGGAAGTCATCAGCCCCTGGGAGCGCGAGCACCTGCTGCTCAACGTTTAAGGCACCGGCAATGGACCTGCTTTTCATCAACGACCGGCCGGGGGAATACCCGGCCTCCTACTATGCGGCCAGTGCCGCCCCGGCCCCGACACGTCCCGCGCTGGAGGGGAAACTTTCCTGCGACGTGTGTGTCATCGGGGGGGGGTATACGGGTCTTTCGGCGGCGCTGCATCTGGCACAGAAGGGATATGACACCATCCTTCTTGAAGCGCAGCGGGTGGGGTTTGGTGCCTCGGGGCGCAATGGCGGACAGGTGGGATCCGGGCAACGGGTGGACCCGGACGATCTGGAAGGAATGGTGGGCAAAACCCGCGCCCGCGCCCTGTGGGACCTGGCCGAAGAATCCAAGTCCCTTGTACGTTCCCTGATCCGGGACCACGAGATTGCCTGTGGTTACACGAAAGGGGTTCTGCATACGGAGCTGCGCCGGAAGAATCTGGGTCATACACGGGCCTATGTGGAAAAGGTGCAGAAAGAATATGGGTATCAGGACATTGCATACTGGGACCGGGAGCAGGTCTGCGCCGCGCTTGGGACCCGTGCCTATCAGGGTGGCTCCATGGACTGGGGGGCGGGGCATCTGCATCCGCTGAACTTTGCGCTGGGCCTTGCCCGGGCGTGCGAAACTGCGGGGGTGCGCATCTTTGAAAACTCCCGGGTCACCGGCATTACGAAGGGCGATCCGGCCACCATCGCCACAGACAGCGCGCAAGTATCGGCCCGTTTCGTGGCCCTGGGGGCCAATGGTTATCTGGGCGATCTTGCCCCGCAAGTGGCACGGCGGGTCATGCCGATCAACAATTTCATCGTGGCCACCAGACCGCTTGGCACAGACATAGCGCGCACCCTGATCCGGGACAATGTGGCGGTGGCGGACAGCAAGTTCGTGGTCAACTATTTCCGCCTGTCCGAGGACCGGCGCCTTCTGTTCGGGGGCGGGGAAAGCTATGGCTACCGTTTCCCCGGGAATCTGGAGGAACGGGCGCGAAAACCCATGCTGGAGATCTTCCCGCAGCTTTCTGGGGTGGAAATCGAATATGCATGGGGGGGAACCCTTGGCATCACCATGAACCGCATGCCCGATTTCCGGCGCATTGCGGGCAATATCCTTTCCGCTTCGGGCTATTCGGGCCACGGGGTGGCCATGGCCACGCTGGGGGGCAGGCTGATGGCCGACGCCATTGCCGGGACGGCGGAAAAGTTCGACCTGATGGCCGACGTTCCGGGAACCGATTTTCCCGGCGGGGTACGCTTGCGCCTGCCCCTGCTGGCCCTTGCCATGACCTGGTACAGCCTGAGGGATCGATTATAGACCGCTCCCCCGGTCACGGGCTAAGCTGAACTGGTCTTGTTTCGAACAGCTGGAGGCGGCATCATGCCATCGCACCCCACTATCGCCTTTATCGGGCTTGGCAATATGGGCCTGCCCATGGCCACGAACCTTGTCAGGGCCGGTTTTCAGGTCAAGGGATTTGACCTTGTTGCGGACAACACACGCGCCTTTGACGCGGCGGGCGGAACCGTGGCGGACAGTCTGCCGGCAGCTCTTGATGGTGCCAAAGTCGTCATCACCATGCTGCCGGCAGGGGCCCATGTGAACGACGTGGTATGCGGCGGGAACGGGATACTGGAACAAGGGGAACTGCCCGACCTGATCCTTGATTGCTCGACCATTGACGTGGCCGAGGCCCGCGCCATCAGCGCCCGGGCTGCAAAAGCGGGCATCGACATGCTGGACGCACCGGTTTCAGGAG
>JALWTJ010000413.1 GCA_027082895.1 Hyphomicrobiales bacterium
GGACCTGTCCCCCGCCTTGCAGATCGAAGCGGCGGAACGCCAACTGTTCGATCTGGCGGAAAAAGGGCGCTATGACGGCGGCTTTCAGGGGTTCAACTCCGCCCTGAGCGAGGCCATCGCCATGGCGGGGGAAGCCTACAAGCGGGACGGGGGCCTGTCGGGCATCGCCACCGGGCTGACCGATCTGGACCGGCTGATGGGGGGGCTGCAACGCAGCGACCTGATCATTCTTGCGGCCCGCCCGGCCATGGGCAAAACTTCCCTTGCCACCAACATCGCCTTTCAGGTCGCCAATTCCTACAAGTCCGTGACCGAAGCCGACGGGCGAATCCGGACGGTGAACGGGGGCATTGTCGGTTTCTTTTCGCTGGAAATGAGCGCGGAACAGCTGGCCACCCGCATCCTTGCCGAGCAGGCCGAAATTTCCTCGGCCGACATCCGGCGTGGCAATATCCATGAAAGCCAGTTTTCGCGGCTGGTGGATACGTCCAACATGCTGGCGCGGGCCCCTCTTTATATCGATGATACGGGCGGCATTTCCATTTCCCAGCTGGCTGCCCGGGCGCGCCGCCTCAAACGGCAGAAGGGGCTGGACCTGCTGATCGTGGACTATATCCAGCTTCTTTCCGGCTCCTCGCGCAAGGCCAATGACAGCCGGGTGCAGGAACTGACGGAAATCACCACCAACCTGAAGGCGCTGGCCAAGGAACTGGATGTGCCCATCATTGCCCTGTCCCAATTGTCGCGGCAGGTGGAAAACCGGGACGACAAGCGCCCGCAGCTTGCCGATTTGCGCGAATCAGGTTCCATCGAGCAGGATGCGGACGTGGTGATGTTCATCTACCGGGAAGAATATTACCTGAAAAACAAGGAGCCCAAGGAGGGCACGCCAGAGCACGACACCTGGCAGAATGAAATGGAACAGGTCTTTGGCAAGGCAGACGTGATCCTGGGCAAGCAGCGGCACGGCCCGACCGGCACGATCACGCTGGCCTTCATCGACCATCTGACGCGGTTTTCAAATCTGGCGCGGCCAAGCTATTCTGCCGTGCAGATTGATTCCTGACTATCGTTTCGGGCGCATTTCGCATATTTTTCGCGCGCCTGTTGGGGTTCAAGTGAACTTTTTGCAGTTTTGGGGCGGACTGAATTCTCGTGAATGCATTTATCGGACAATCCAGTGGACGGCTGCTCGTTGATCTGGGGGCCATTGCGCGCAACTGGAGCGGGCTGGACCGCATTTCGGCCAATTGCCTGACCGGAGCGGTGGTCAAGGCCAACGGGTACGGATGCGGCATGCTGCCGGTATCCCTCGCCCTGTCGCGGGCGGGGGCACAATTCTTCTTCGTCGCCACCCTGGACGAGGGTCTGGCCCTGCGGGCCGCCCTGCCGGACATCCACATTTTCGTGCTCAACGGTTTGTATCCGGGGACGGCAAAGCTGCATGCCGAACAACGGCTGATGCCCATGCTGGGCTCCCTTTCCATGCTCGATGAATGGCTGGCACTATCGGTGAAGATGGGGGATGCGCTTCCGGCGGGGCTGCATTTCGACACGGGCATGAATCGCACCGGGTTCCGCCTTCAGGACGCCACCATCGTTCGCAACAAGATGAACAATTCGGGCTACCGGCCCCAGGTGATCATTTCCCACCTGTGCTGTGCGGATGTGCCCGGCCACGAGAAAAACGGCACCCAGCGCGCCCTGTTCCAGTCCCTGCTGGCCCAGTTTCCCGATATTCCGGCGTCCCTGGCCAATTCGGCCGGCACCCTCGGGGGGCGCGAAAACCATTTCCAGATGGTGCGGCCCGGCATTGCCCTTTACGGGGGGCGGGCCATTCAGGGGCGGCCCAATCCGATGAGCCATGTGGTGACGCTGGAAATGCCCATCCTTCAGATACGGGATGCGCGCGCGGGGGAAACGGTGGGCTACGGGGCCACCGTCACCCTGAACCGGGACAGCCGGCTGGCCGTGGTGGGCATGGGTTATGCCGACGGGTATCTGCGCTCCCTTTCCTCTTCCAACGGCCGGCCGGGCGGGCATGTGGCCATTGGCGGCCGGATCGTGCCGATCCTTGGCCGGGTGTCCATGGATTCGATCGTGGTGGACATTACCGAGCTTGGGGCGGCAGTGCCCGAACCGGGGGAATTGGTCGAAATATTCGGCCCCCACATTCCGATTGACGATGTGGCCGACTGGGCGGGAACCATTTCCTATGAAATCCTGACGTCTCTCGGGGGACGTTACCGCACGATCTACCGGGACGAATCCGGTCAGACCTATGAGGGCTGAGCAGCTTGGCCCGTAACAAATCCAGATATGTGTGCAAGAATTGCGGGGCCGTTTCCGCCCAGATGATGGGGCGCTGCCCCAATTGCGGCCAGTGGAACACCATTGCCGAGGAGCGGGAACAAAGCGGCATCGGTGCGGGGCCGAAAGCGGCATTGGCCGGGCAGCACACCACCGAGCTGGTTTCCCTTGCCGGACAGAGCGAAGACGCGGTGCGCATTACCTGCGGAATCGGTGAGCTTGACCGGGTGACGGGAGGCGGATTCGTGGCCGGGAGCGCCCTTCTGGTGGGGGGAGATCCGGGAATTGGCAAATCCACCCTCTTGCTGCAGGCGGCGGCACAAATGGCGGAACAGGGCCGCCGGGTCATTTATGTTTCCGGGGAGGAGGCCATCGCGCAGGTCCGGCTGCGGGCGCGCCGGCTGGGGGTAGAAGCCAGCAATGTGCAACTGGCAGCGGAAACCAGCGTTGAAGCCATACTGGCCACCCTTGAGCAGAATGCTGCCATCGATCTTGTCATCATCGATTCCATCCAGACCCTGTGGACGGAAAAGGTGGAAAGCGCGCCGGGCACCGTCTCCCAGGTGCGCACCTCGGCCCAGGCCATGACCCGCTTTGCCAAGAAAAGCGGGGCGACGGTGGTGCTGGTGGGGCATGTAACCAAGGACGGGCAGATAGCGGGGCCGCGGGTGGTCGAGCACATGGTGGATGCGGTGCTCTATTTCGAGGGAGATGCCAGCCACACGTTCCGCATCCTGCGCGGGGTAAAGAACCGGTACGGGCCGACCGACGAAATCGGCGTGTTCGAAATGACACAAAAGGGATTGGGCGAAGTTACCAATCCGAGCGCGCTCTTTCTTGATCAGCGGGACAAGAATGCTGCCGGATCGGCCGTGTTTGCGGGCATGGAGGGAACGCGCCCGCTGCTGATCGAGATTCAGGCTCTCGTGGCCCCCTCCCCTCTTGGCACCCCCCGCAGGGCGGTGGTGGGCTGGGATGCCAGCCGGCTTGCCATGATCCTTGCGGTTCTGGAAACCAAATGCGGGGTAAGGATTGGCGCCAATGATATCTACCTCAATGTGGCGGGGGGGCTGAAGATCAACGAACCGGGAGCAGATCTCGCGGTAGCGGCGGCGCTCATTTCCTCGCTGACGGACAGCCCCCTCTCCCATGACAGCGTCTATTTTGGGGAGATTTCCCTTTCCGGCGGCGTGCGGCCCGTGGTGCATACGGGCATTCGCCTCCGGGAGGCGGGAAAGCTGGGCTTTACCACCGCTCATACGGGAAAACTGGGAGAAAAACAGGCGCAGGACGCCCTTGTAGTCACGGAATATGCGGATCTGGCAACCCTTGCAGGGCGCATCGCCATGAAT
>JALWTJ010000414.1 GCA_027082895.1 Hyphomicrobiales bacterium
CGAACGTCTACCTGATATGGTCATTCTTCCCCTGCTGGGGTTTGATGGAGCGGGGCGGCGTCTCGGCTATGGGGGAGGATATTATGATCGCAGCTTGGCCTGGCTTGACGGGCGGGTGCGTCATCCCGTTGGCCGGTATGGCCTCGGGTTCGATGTGCAGAGACAGGAGCGGATTATCACCGGACCCCATGATCAGCCACTGGACGGGGTGGTGACGGAAAGCGGAATTTTACGTTTCCGTGGGTAACAGGGAACGATCGTTCGGCAAGTCCGGTGGTGCCGGGGGCAAAAGAATGGCCCTCCAAGAGAAAAGAAAGCGTGTGGAAAATTGAAACTGTTGTTCCTGGGGGATGTGGCCTGGAAGCCGGGACGGGATGCCATTGGCCGGCATCTGCCGCAACTGATTGCCGATTTCGGGTTCGATTTCGTGATTGTGAACGGGGAAAATGCTTCCCATGGACGGGGGCTGACGCGTTCCCATTTCGACTTTCTGGTCGAAGCGGGTGCGGATGTGGTGACGCTGGGGGACCATGCCTTTGACCAGCGCGAGACCCTGACCTATTGCGAAAAGGTGGACAATCTGGTGCGCCCGATCAATTTCATGGCGGGTACGCCGGGGCGGGGGGCAACGCTGGTCACGGGGCGCAACGGGCACCAGGTGCTGGTGATCAATGCGCTGGGCCGGGTGTTCATGAATCCGAGCGAAGATCCCTTCCATGCCGTGGAAAATGCTATTGCCGCCTGTCCGCTGGGACAGGTTGCCGATGCGATCGTGGTCGACTTCCATGCCGAAGCCACGTCGGAAAAACAGGCCATGGGGCACTTTCTGGACGGGCGGGCGTCCCTCGTGGTGGGCACCCATACCCATATTCCCACATCGGATCATCGCATTCTTTCCGGTGGCACCGGTCTGATGGGAGATGCGGGCATGTGCGGGGACTATGATTCGGTGATCGGGGTCGAGGTGGAGGAGCCGTTGAAGCGGTTTACCACCGGCCTTGCCACGGGGCGGTTCGAACCGCCAGCCGGGGAGGGTTCCCTGAGCGGGGTGGCCATTGAGACCGATCCGAAAACGGGCCTGTGCATATCCATCTGTCCGGTGCGGGTGGGGGGAAGCCTGAGCGAGGCGTTGCCGGTATTTGATTGATGGGTGTTCCTGTGACCTGGATGGCCCCCTCAACCATGTTTTTGCGCAATGAAAACGTTCGCAACGATCTTGATTGTCAGGCCCCGTTCTGCATCATTTCCTGCCAGCGGGCCGTGAGTGCGTCATAATTTTCGGGCTGGGTTTCACAGGTCAGGGCGTCCCTGGGGATCTCTACCCAGCCTTGTTTGGAGCGTGTCCAGATGTGCCCGGCCGGAACGAGCCAGCCTGTTTCATCAAGGGAGCCGGCCCTGATATTGAGTGTCTGGCCGGGCCGGGCGCGGGTGTGGAACAGGCGTGTACCGCATTCGGGGCAGAATTCACAGGTCACCCGCTTGCCGGAACCGGCAATTCTCTGCATGGATGACAGGGAGCCGGAAACGTGCAGATCGTTTTTTCTCACCCACAGCGACAGGCCGAAGGCGGAGCCGGACTGTTTCTGGCAGGAGGTGCAATGGCAGGCGTAAAGCACGAACGGGGGGGCGGTCAGACGGTAGCGGACCTGGCCGCACTGGCATCCGCCGGTCTGGGGGAAGGCGGGCAGGGAGAGTGTGGGGGAAGAGGGGATGCCGGTCATCGGGGCTGCCTGTTGCCATGAAACAAGGGCACACGATGTCAGCATGACTGTCCCGCATCAAGGAGGAATTTGGTCGTGACGAATCTGAGACTGGATCACATGGCGTTCGGTGCGCTTGATCTTGAACAGGGGATTGAACAGATGCGGGCCCTGCTGGGGGCGCCACCGGTCGGAGGTGGCCGCCATGCCCTGTTTGGCACCCACAATGCCCTGTGGCGGGTGGAAACCGGGGAGGAACCGGTTTACCTGGAGGTTATTGCCGCGGACCCGGATGCGTCGTTGCCGTCACGCAAACGCTGGTTCGGCCTGGATGATCCGCAGGTTCAGCAGCGGCTGAAAAAAGGCGTGCATCTGCTCAGCCTGGTGGTGCGGTGCACGGATTTTGCGACCGGCCGGGCAATGCTGCCTGACGATCCGGGACCGCCGGTTGCGGTCAGCCGGGGAGCGTTGCGCTGGCAGTTTTCCCTTGCCGGGGATGGTGGCCTGATCCGGGAGGGGGCGTCCCCCTATCTCATCGTATGGGCCGATGATGCACGGCCGGCCCTTCACATGCCGGAGCAGGGTATTCGCCTTGTCCGGCTGGGTGGTACCCGTCTTGCGGACCTGCCGGTAAACTGGCCGTGTGCCGTTCAGCGGCCGGAGGCGCAGCCGGGCGGTCCGGCGCTGGAGGTGGTGCTGGAAACGGCGAGGGGGCAAACCGTTGCCCTTGCGGGTGGCCTCTGTTGATTTTTGCCGTTTTGGCTTTTGACCGGCGGGCCGCGTTATTTTATACAGGCGAAAAACGCGAACGGAAAAGAAGAGCCATGGCCGGACATTCACAATTCAAGAACATCATGCACCGCAAGGGGCGTCAGGACGCGGTGCGCTCGAAACTGTTTTCCAAGTTGAGCAAGGAAATCACGGTGGCCGCGAAGCTGGGCATGCCGGATCCGGACATGAACCCGCGCCTGCGGCTGGCCGTGAACAATGCGCGCTCCCAGTCCATGCCCAAGGACAATATCCAGCGGGCCATCAACAAGGCCAGTGCCACGGATGGGGAGAATTACGAGGATATCCGGTATGAGGGCTACGGGCCGGGAGGCGTGGCGGTGATCGTGGAAGCGCTCACGGACAACCGGAACCGGACGGCCTCGAACATCCGGACCATTTTCGGCAAGGCAGGGGGTTCGCTGGGGGAGAGCGGTTCGGTGTCCTTCATGTTCGACCGGGTGGGGGAAATTACCTATCCGGTGGAAGCCGGGGATGCGGATACGATCATGGAAGCGGCCATCGAAGCGGGGGCCGAGGACGTGGAAAGCAGTGATGATGGCCACGTCATCTATTGCGCCTTTGAAGATATCAACGAGGTTTCAAAGGCCCTGGAAGCGGTGCTGGGGGAGGCAAGCGAAGTCAACCCGACATGGCGGCCAAAGTCCGGAACACCGGTGGATGCGAGCAAGGGGGCTTCCCTGATGCGGCTTCTGGCGGCACTGGAAGATGATGATGACGTGCAGAAGGTCTATTCCAACGTGGAAATGAGCGACGCGGACATGAAGGCCATTTCCGAATAGGTTTTTCATCACAAGGTGGGGCGCAGGAACGGGTCCAGTGCGGGCATGCCGGTGATCCCGGACAGGGCAATCAGGATCAGGGCGATGGCGCGGAAGGTTTTTTCGGGTGCCAGCGGGTGCAGGCGTGTGCCGATCCACATGGCAAGGCCAAAAACGGGGGCCAGGATGAGGGTCAAGGTGACGGCTTGCCGGGTGAACAGTCCGCCAAGGGCATAGGTGGCGGTGCTGGTTGTGGCTTCGGCCAGAAAGAACATGATCAGGTTGGCCCGGACGATGGAGGCCGGAAACGGGCCGGCCAGCCAGTAGGTGACGATGGGGGGGCCGGGAATTTGCGCGGCACCGCCCATGAATCCGGACAGGATGCCTGTGGCCAGGGATGCGGAT
>JALWTJ010000415.1 GCA_027082895.1 Hyphomicrobiales bacterium
GGCATAAAGGCTGGGCGGATAGGTCATGTCTGCTGCTCCCGTGCGGCGCGCGTTATCCAGTCGCGAAAGGCGATCAGGGGCGGATGGGAAGCGCCTTCCTTCGGCCATGCGAGATAGTAGGCATCCTCGCTTTTCAGCGGAAGGTCAAGCGCCGGCACCAGTTCCCCGCTTTCCAGCTCATTTTCGATCAGGAATTGCGGCAACAGCGCCACGCCGGTGCCATGCTTGGCTGCCTGCGCCGCGGTGGCGAACTGGTCGAACATCATGCCCGAATGGGCCTCTGTCTCGGCTCCGTGGCAGGAAAACCAGCGCGCCCATGCATCCGGGCGGCTTGATACATGGATAAGCTGCACCTCCCCCAGGTCCGCCGGGCTGGAAAAACCGTGGTGGGCGAGAAAACCGGGAGAACAGGCCGGTACCATGGTTTCGTTCATCAGGAAGCGGGATTCCGTGTCCGGCCAGTTGGGCTGACCAAAATGAATGGCAGCGTCAAATTGTTCGAGGGCGAAATCGAACGGGCGCAGGCGGGTGGAAAAATTCAGGGTAATCCCCGGATGGGCGTCGAGGAAACCGGCAAGCCGCGGCGCCAGCCAGCGCGACCCCAGGGTGGGCAGCACCGCGAGGTTGAGCGTGCCCCCATGGGGGTTGACTTCCAGCATCATGGACGCCCCGGTTATGCGCGCCAGCGCCCCCCGGATTTCCTCCGCATAACGGGTGCCCGCCTGGGTCAGGCGCACCCGCTGGCGCTCGCGCACGAACAGGCGCACCCCCAGTTGCGCTTCCAGCGCGCTGATCTGGCGGCTGACCGCGCTCTGGGTCAGGTTGAGTTCCTGCGCGGCCCGGGTGAAGCTGAGCCGCCGGGCGGCCACTTCGAAAGCCAGTAACAGGCTGGTCGATGGAAGGTAACGGCGCGATACGGTCATGGCATTCCGATTGAGAACAAACTGATGAATAAACATCAGTTTATTTGCCGGTCATGCCCTGTCAATGAGCATAAAACATGCGCAAACGGAATGAAATTCGTTGCCCCGACCGCAAAAAAGGTGGCACAATTTGCGCTGGAACGGTCGGTGATCCTGTCCCGCAATCGCTACCAGCCTTTCTTTGTTGGCAAGGGGAGAGTTGAAGGGGGCGGCAAGGGAAATGAAACGCAAGGAGTGTGACATGTCTGCACCTGAACGAGCTCCCAAGGATGCCCCGGCGCTGGCCGGTTTCGATTGGCAGGACGCCCTGCGGCTGGAAAGCCAGTTGACGGACGAAGAACGCATGATCCGGGATTCGGCGCGCGCCTATGCCACGGAAAAACTGGCCCCCCGGATCATCGAGGCCTATTCCGGGGAACTGACCGATCCGGCCATTTTTCGCGAAATGGGCGAAATGGGCCTGCTCGGCATTACCCTTCCCGAAGCCTATGGCGGGCTGGGGGCCGGCTATGTGTCCTATGGGCTGGTGGCGCGGGAAGTGGAACGCATCGACAGCGGCTATCGCTCCATGATGAGCGTGCAGTCCTCCCTCGTTATCTATCCCATCTATGCCTACGGTTCCGAGGAACAGCGGCAAAAATACCTGCCACGCCTGGCGATGGGGGAGTGGATCGGCTGTTTCGGGCTGACCGAGCCCGATGCCGGCTCCGACCCTGCCGCCATGAACACCCGTGCAAGGAAAACGGCGGATGGCTATGAGTTGACCGGAACCAAGACATGGATTTCCAACGCGCCCATTGCCGATGTGTTCGTTGTCTGGGCGAAATCGGAAGCCCATGACGGCGCCATTCGCGGCTTCATCCTGGAAAAGTCCATGCCGGGTCTGTCGGCGCCGAAAATCGGCGGCAAGCTCTCCCTCAGGGCCTCCATTACCGGCGAAATCGTCATGGACCGGGTGCAGGTACCCGAAGACGCCCTGCTGCCCCATGTGGAAGGCCTCAAGGGGCCGTTCGGCTGCCTTAACCGCGCCCGTTACGGCATTGCCTGGGGGGTGATGGGGGCCGCCGAATTCTGCTGGCATGCCGCCCGGCAATACGGGCTGGACCGCAAGCAGTTCAAGCGCCCGCTGGCCCAGACCCAGCTGTTCCAGAAAAAGCTTGCCGACATGCAGACCGAAATCAGCCTGGGACTGCAGGGGGCCCTGCAGGTCGGGCGCCTGATGGATCAGGCCAATGCTGCCCCGGAAATGATTTCCATGCTCAAGCGCAACAATTGCGGCAAGGCGCTGGATATTGCCCGCCTGTCTCGTGACATGCACGGGGGCAATGGCATTTCCGAGGAGTTTCAGGTCATGCGCCACCTGTGCAACCTGGAAACGGTCAACACCTATGAAGGCACCCATGACATTCACGCCCTGATCCTGGGGCGCGCCCAGACCGGGTTGCAGGCCTTCTTCTGATTTGTACCGTCCTGAAAAGGGGGCGCGGCGACCTTTTGAGATCGCAGGAAAAGAAACATGATGGATCGGGCAGCCATTGTACATGAAAATTTCCTGCGCCGGGTGGCGGCAGGCGAATTTCCTGCGCCTGTTTCCGGTCTTTCCCCCGCCCAGGTCGGACTGAGCCCGGCGCAATTGGTGCGCCTGTTCCGCTCCCAGGTCCTGTCCCGCCAGCTGGACCGGCGTTCCCGCCAGATGCAGAAGGAAAAGACCGGCTTTTACACCATCGGCTCCTCCGGCCATGAGGGGAACGCGGCCATCGCCGCAGCCCTGCGGACCAACGACATGGCCTTTCTCCATTACCGGGATGCCGCTTTCCTGATCCAGCGCATGGCAGAAGTTCCCGGCCAGACCCCCGTGTTCGATCTGCTGACCAGCTTTGCCGCCGCCGCCGCCGACCCGGTATCGGGCGGGCGCCACAAGGTTCTGGGCAGCCATGACCTGTTCGTTCCCCCCCAGACCAGCACCATCGCCTCCCACCTGCCCAAGGCCATGGGCACGGCCTATTCCATCGGCCTGTCCCGGCGCCTTGAAGTGCCCGGGCGGGTGCTGGCCACCGATTCCATCGTTCTGTGCAGTTTTGGCGATGCATCCCTTAATCATTCCACCGCCCAGGGGGCGATCAACACCGCCTGCTGGAGTGCCTTTCAGGGCGCCCCCATGCCCCTTCTTCTTGTCTGCGAGGACAATGGCATTGGCATATCCACCCGCTCGCCGCAGGGCTGGGTTCGGGCCAGCATGGCCGAGCGGCCGGGCTTGAAATACTTTTCCGCCAGCGGGCTGGACCTGCTGGAAACCTTTGCGGTTGCCTGCGAGGCTGCCCGATATGTGCGCGACCGGCGCAAACCGGCTTTTCTGCATTTGCAATGCGTGCGCCTTTACGGCCATGCGGGGGCAGATGTGCAGACCGCCTATTTGGACCGGGCCGAAGTGGAAGCCGCCGAAGCCGATGATCCCCTGCTTCATTCCGCCCGCATCCTGATTGTGAGCGGCGTCCTGTCCGCAGAACAGGTGCTGGCGATATATCGGGACGTTGAGCAGCAGGTGGAACATGTGGCCCGCCATGTGGCCAGCCTGCCGCCCCTGAAGGGGGCCGCGCAGGTGGCGCGCAGCCTGGTGCCACCCCGAAAGGCAGTTGCGCCCCTGCCGCCGGTTGCACGGGCCGAGCGCGCGGATATGTTTGCCGCCGAGCAGGCTCGCATGGACAAGCCCCAGCACATGGCCC
>JALWTJ010000416.1 GCA_027082895.1 Hyphomicrobiales bacterium
CCCCAGTTCCCCCTGACCCGTGCCGCCACCCGGGCCTTTTCCATTCTGTCCATCGAGCAGGAAGGCTTCGAGGCGGACGACATCATTGCCACCTATGCCACAATGGCGCAAAAGGCGGGCGGGCGCACCACCATCGTTTCCAGCGACAAGGATCTGATGCAGCTGATCGATACGGATGGTGCCGTGCGCATGCTGGATTCCATGAAGAACCGCTGGATCGGCCCCGAACAGGTCATGGAAAAATTCGGTGTCGGTCCCGACAAGGTGGTGGATGTTCAGGCTCTGGCCGGGGACAGCGTGGACAATGTGCCCGGCGTGCCCGGCATTGGCATCAAGACCGCTGCCCTGCTCATCAACCAGTTTGGCGATCTGGATACCCTGCTGGAACGCGCAGGCGAGATCAAGCAGAACAAGCGCCGCCAGAACCTGATCGAATATGCCGATCAGGCCCGCATTTCGCGCCAGCTTGTCACCCTGAAGACCGACGTGCCGGTGGCCCATGAACTGGGAGAACTGTGCCGCCAGCCCCTGACCCCTTCCATGCTGTTCCCCTTTCTCAAGGCCATGGAACTGAACAGCTTTTCCCGCCGTATGGCGGCCTTCCTTGATGCGGACCTGAATGCCTTCGCGCCCGATCCCGAACTGGCCGCCAGCACGAATACATCCGATCCGGGAAACGGCTCCGGCACCGGGCAGGGGGACACCGGAGAATCCGGAAACACGCCCGCCGCCCATGCCCGGGAGGTCATTGCACATATGCGGGCGCTGCCGGTGGATCATGATGCCTACGAAATCATCCGCAGTGATGCGGCCCTGGACAGGTGGGTGGCCGACATAGAAAAAACGGGGCATGTGGCGGTGGATACCGAAACCACCGGGCTGGACAACCAGCAGGCCGATCTGGTGGGGATCTGCCTTGCCGTTGCACCCGGAAAGGCCTGTTACATCCCCCTTGGCCACCGGGCCGGGGAGGGGGACATGTTCGGGGGCGGCCCCGTTGCCGGGCAACTGGATACTGCCCATGTCGTTGCGCGCCTCAAGCCGGTTCTGACCGACCCGGCCATTCTCAAGATCCTTCAGAACGCCAAGTACGATATGGGTATCCTCAGCCGTTACGGCGTTGACCTGGCTCCCATCGACGACACCATGCTTTTGTCCTATGCGCTGGACGGGGCGCGGGGCAATTCCATGGACGCCCTGTCCGAGCGCTGGCTGGAGCATGCGCCGCTCAAGTTTTCCGACCTGGCCGGGACCGGCAAGAAGCAGTTGACCTTCGACCAGCTGGAAATCGAACCGGCGGCCCGCTATGCGGCCGAGGATGCCGACATCACCCTGCGCCTGTGGCACATTCTGCGGGCGCGGCTCGTGGCGGGCCGGGCCGTCACGGTCTATGAAACCCTGGAGCGTCCCCTGGTGCCCGTTCTTGCCCGTATGGAAGCTCGCGGCATTCGTGTCGACCGGGACATGCTGGCCCGCCTGTCCGGTGATTTCGCCCAGCGGGCAGCGGCCCTTGAGGCTGAGGCACACGCGTTGACCGGAACGAAGTTCAACCTGGCCTCCCCCAAGCAGCTGGGGGAAATCCTTTATGATCATCTGGGGCTGAAGGGGGGCAAGAAAACGAAGACCGGCGCCTGGGCTACCGGTGCCGGGGTTCTGGAAAGCCTGGCCGCCACCCCTGAAGATGAATTGACGGACGATGCGCACAGGCAGGCCCGCAAGCTCGCCGACATCATCCTGCAATGGCGGGGGCTGGCCAAGCTGAAATCTACCTATTCCGATGCCTTGCCCGCCTTCATCAACCCGCGCACCCAGCGGGTGCACACCTCCTATCACCAGGCCTCGGTGTTGACCGGACGTCTGGCTTCCTCCGACCCCAACCTGCAGAACATTCCGGTGCGCACCGAGGATGGGCGCAAGATTCGGGCCGCCTTTGTTGCATCGCCCGGCATGAAGCTTGTTTCGGCCGACTATTCCCAGATCGAACTGCGCGTTCTGGCTCATGTGGCCGACATTGATGCCCTGAAAAAGGCCTTTGACGAGGGGCTGGACATTCATGCCATGACGGCATCGGAAATGTTCAACGTTCCCATCAAGGGTATGGACCCCATGGTGCGCCGCCGCGCCAAGGCGATCAATTTCGGCATCATCTATGGCATATCCGCCTTCGGTCTGGCCAACCAGCTGTCCATATCCCGTTCAGAGGCCGCCGACTATATCGCCTCATATTTCGAAAAGTTTCCCGGCATTCGCGACTATATGGAAGCCCAGAAACAGAAGGTGAAAGAAAACGGTTTCGTCACCTCCATGTTCGGGCGGAAGATTTCCTTTCACAACGCCAACAGCCGCAATCCGGCCGAGCGCGCCTTCATGGAACGGGCCGCCATCAATGCGCCCATTCAGGGATCGGCCGCCGACATCATCCGGCGGGCCATGATCCGCATGGAACCGGCGCTTGAGGCGGCACGCGTCCGGGCCGACATGCTGTTGCAGGTACATGATGAACTGATCTTCGAGGTGCCCGAGGAGGAGGTGGACAGTGCCATTCCGGTCATTTCGGACGTCATGATTCATGCGCCCGAACCGGCCCTGAAGCTAAATGTTCCCCTGCAGGTGGATGCCAAGGCCGCCGACAACTGGGATGAGGCCCACTGAGGGGACAGGCGTTCACAAAGAAAAAAGGGACGTTCGGACCCGCAAGGGACATGGCGCCAGCGTGCTTGTGCTCAAGTCCGGCCCCGCCCCGCTCAAGTTCGGCCCCGGCCCGTCGCGGGGCAACCCCGTCCCACTATCGGGAACGGAAAACGGTTTCCCGGGGCACCATCAACGGTCCCCCGGGACATGTCTTTCAGCGTTCGGAAAGCGCCTTTCCGATACCGGACATCAGGCGCAGTGCCTCCTGGGTGCCCGGGTCGCTGATCAGCTTGATGGCGCTGCCAATTCCGCCCTTTGCCGGGGTTTCGCGGGCCGTTTCCCCCGCCTCGGCCAGAGCTTTGAGCAGCCGGGCCAGGGTTTCGCTGATTTCGGGACGTTGCAACAGGGCAATCAGGTTCATCACTCCTTGCGAGCGGGTAAGGCGATCGATCAGGATCATGCCTTCGCTCATCACCCGCGCCAGCCGGGTAACCATGTCATCGGTCAGCGCATCCTGAGCCGATCCCACCAGCCGGGCCATTTCCACCAGCCGGTCAAGATCGCCATTTTCCACCAGTGCCGCAATGGCCGGCAGGGCACGGGCCACCCCGGAGCGGTTGGCCTTGTCCAGCAGGTCGAGCCCGCCGGCGGCGGTTCCAGCCAGCCGGGTGACCATATCGTCGGTCAGCGCGTCCTGGGCCGATCCCACCAGCCGGGCCATTTCCACCAGCCGGTCAAGATCGCCATTTTCCACCAGTGCCGCGATGGCGGGCAGGGCATGGGCCACCCCGGAGCGGTTGGCCTTGTCCAGAAGGTCCAGCCCACCGGCGGCGGTTCCGGCCAGCCGGGTAACCATGTCGTCGGTCAATGCGTCCTGGGCGGAGCCGATCAGCCGGGCAAGGTGCACCAGATTTTCCAGATCGCCATTGGCCACCAGTTCATCCACCAGCGCCTCGGCGCGTGACCGCG
>JALWTJ010000417.1 GCA_027082895.1 Hyphomicrobiales bacterium
GCCATGTATTCGGCCAGCATGAACATCATGTAGGGGGTGGAGCCATATTCGACCATGAACCCGGCCACCAGCTCGCTTTCTGCTTCAGGAAGATCGAACGGGGGCCGGTTGGTCTCGGCCAGTGCCGAAATGAAGAAGATCACGAACATGGGGAACAAAGGCAGCCAGAACCAGTTGAGAAAACTCATCCATGGCACGCCCAGCATGTAGGCCAGGCCCATTTCCTGCTGCGCTGTCACGATATCGGTCAGGTTCAGCGACCCCACGCACAACAGGACCGTGACGATGACAAACCCGATGGACACCTCATAGGACACCATCTGCGCCGCCGAACGCAGCGCACCAAGCAGCGGATATTTGGAGTTGGACGCCCACCCCCCCATGATGATGCCGTAGACCCCGAGGGAGGAAATGGCAAAAATGTAAAGGATGCCGATATTGATGTCCGCCAGGGCCCATCCCGCATCCACCGGCACCACGACCCAGGCCACAAGGGACAGGGAAACGGCCACCAGCGGCGCCAGCAGAAACACCACCTTGTCGGCCCCGGCCGGAATCAGCGGTTCCTTGAAGGCAAATTTCAACAGGTCGGCAAAACTTTGCAACAGCCCGAAAGCCCCCACAACGTTTGGCCCCCGCCGCATCTGCACCGCCGCCCAGATCTTGCGGTCCGCCAGCAGGATATAGGCGGTGATCAGCAGCAGGGCGACCAGCATCAGCAGCCCTTTCCAGACAAACCCGACCGTGCTGCCCCATCCGAAAATGGGAACCCCCAGTAGGTAGTCCAGCGCCGAAATTATCCAATCAAGCATATCGTCACTCCGCAGCCTTGAGAGAAGCACCCGCAGCCAGTTGGGCACATTCACCCATCACCGCCGAAGCGCGGCAGATGGGATTGGTCAGGTAAAAGTCGCGTACCGGCGAAGAAAAGACCAGGTCAGGGCTCCCCGCACTGCCCCCGTCGGCCAGGGAGGAGAGAGCCGCAACGTCCCCCTTCTTGATGGCGTCGAGGCGCGCCAGATGGGGGAAATCCTCATAAAGGTGCGCCCGCAATTCCCCGAGGGAATCAAAGGGCAGCTTCTTGCGCAGATGACCGGAAAGAGCCCGCACGATCGCCCAGTCTTCCTTGGCCTCCCCCGGCGGGAACACCGCCCGCACGCTCATCTGCACCCGCCCTTCCGTATTGACATAGGTAGCGGATTTCTCCGTGTAGGCGGCGGCGGGCAAAATGGCATCGGCCCGATGGGCTCCCGCATCACCATGGGAGCCGATATAGACCACGAACGCATCGCCAAAGGCATTCATGTCCACCTCGTCCGCCCCCAGCAGGAACATGACCTCGATGTCCCCCCTGGCGCACAGGGCCGCCTGATCGGCCGAACAGACTCCGCCCTCACCGGGAACGAAGCCGATATCCAGCCCTCCGACCCGGGCAGCGGCATTATGCAGCACGCCAAAGCCGTTCCACTCTTCGCTCAGCGCTCCGCAATCCGCGGCAATTTTTGCTGCGAGCGCCATCACGTCCCGCCCGGCCTGCTTGCCCTGCGAGGCATGGGACAGGGCCCCTTCCCCGACCAGAATGATCGGATGCTTGGCCGCCTTCAGCGCGCGGGAAAATTTAGAGGTGCCGTTGGCTACATCTTTCAGGGCTGCAAGATCATTACCCAGATACTGATAGTCATAGGTCAGATCCGCCTTGTCGCCGATCAGCCCGATGGGCATGTCGTTCTGCCGCCAGGCCTTGCGGATACGGGCATTGACAAGGGAAGCTTCCTTGCGCGGATTGGCCCCGATGATCAACAGGGCATCGGCCTTTTCAATGCCGGCAATGGTCGGGTTGAAGATATAGGCCGCCCGGTCCAGCCCCGGATCGATGCCCGACATGGCCGGACGGCAATCCGTGTGCCCCGACCCCAGGCCGTTGAGCAATTTCTTGAGGGCGTACATTTCCTCGACCCCTGCCAGATCACCGGCAATGGCGCCGACCTTCGCCCCGGCCTTGCGCACCGCACGGGCCACCCCGGAAAGGGCGCTGTCCCAGTCCGTTGCCACCAGCTTGCCGTTCTTGCGCAGATAGGGACGATCCAGACGCTGGGATTTCAGGCCATCCCAGATGAAGCGGGACTTGTCCGAAATCCACTCCTCGTTGATATCCTCGTTCAGACGCGGCACGATCCGCATCACCTCGGAACCGCGTGCATCGATACGGATGTTGGAGCCAACCGCATCCATCACGTCAATGGACTGGGTCTTGACCAGTTCCCACGGGCGGGCGGTAAAGGCAAACGGCCGCGACGTGAGCGCCCCGACAGGGCACAGATCCACCACGTTGCCCTGCAATTCGCTGGTCATGGCCCGCTCAAGATAGGTCGTGATTTCCGCATCCTCACCCCGCCCGATCAGGCCCAGTTCCGAAACGCCGGCCACTTCGGTGGTAAACCGCACGCACCGCGTGCAGTGAATGCACCGGGTCATGATGGTCTTGACCAGCGGCCCGATATACTTGTTTTCCACCGCCCGCTTGTTTTCCGCATAACGGGACTTGTCGATACCATAGGCCATGGCCTGATCCTGCAGATCGCATTCCCCGCCCTGATCGCAGATCGGGCAATCCAGCGGGTGGTTGATCAGCAGAAATTCCATCACCCCTTCCCGGGCCTTCTTGACCATGGGCGTGTTAGTGAACATTTCCGGCGGCTCGCCATTGGGGCCGGGGCGCAGATCCTTGACCGACAGGGCGCAAGAGGCCTGCGGCTTGGGCGGCCCTCCCTTGACCTCGACCAGGCACATGCGGCAATTGCCCGCGACGCTGAGCCGTTCATGGTAACAGAAACGGGGAATCTCGGCCCCGGCGGCCTCGGCGGCCTGCATCAGGGTGTAATAGTCGGGAACCTCGATCAGTTCGCCATCAACCTTTATCTGCGCCATTTCGTGTCCACCTATTCCGCCGCGATGGAGGGCACGGCGCCCTCCGCATCGGCATTGTGGGAGTAAGCATCGATCCGTGCCTCGATCACCGGCCGGAAATTCTTAATCAGCCCTTGAATGGGCCATGCCGCCGCATCCCCCAGCGCACAGATGGTGTGTCCCTCGATCTGCTTGGTGACCTCCAGCAACATGTCGATTTCGCGCTTTTGCGCCCGGCCTTCCACCATCCGTTCCATGACCCGCATCATCCAGCCCGTGCCTTCCCGGCACGGCGTGCACTGGCCACAGCTTTCATGCTTGTAAAAGGCAGACAGGCGCCAGATGGCCTTGATGATATCGGTCGACTTGTCCATCACGATCACCGCCGCGGTGCCAAGGGAAGAACCAACCTCCTTCAGCCCGTCAAAATCCATGATGGCATCGGGCATGTTTTCACCGCGCACACAAGGGACGGACGAGCCTCCGGGAATGACCGCCAGCAGATTGTCCCACCCCCCCCGGATGCCCCCGCAATGTTTCTCGATCAACTCGCGGAAGGAAATGCCCATTTCCTCTTCAACCGTTGCGGGCGCATTGACGTGGCCGGAAACGCAGAACAGCTTGGTACCCGTGTTCCCTTCCCGTCCCAGCCCGGCAAACCAG
>JALWTJ010000418.1 GCA_027082895.1 Hyphomicrobiales bacterium
GCTTCTTCACAGCCGTGAGTTCTGGCATGGCCCCTGCGTGCCCATCTACTTCATCGCCTCGGCCATGGTGGGCGGTGGGGCGGCCATCATCTTCTTCACCTGGCTCGCCTACAAGGTGAACGGCTGGCAGATGGACCAGAAAATGGAGAAAGCCCTCCAGGTCACCGGGCATCAGGAAGCGGCCGGGGGACAGGCTGGACATGGCGCGTCCGGTGACCCTTTGCGCGCGCAAAAAGGCGGTAAACAGGTCGGCAAGGGAGCGGGCGAGGGGTTCGCTGGCCGGTGTGGTGGCGGCAAGCCCTTCAACTTCGCAAAGGTAGGCGTCGGCTTCCTTCTGTTTCGCATGGGATTGCAGGCGGGCAAGGGATTGCTCGGCCCACTGGGTATAGTTCATGGACAGCAGGGGCAGGTCCAGCAGCCATTCGCCCGGATAGTCCACGATGTCCACATTTAGGGTTGCGGGGCCGGAGAAGCGGGCCAGCCAGCGCGCGCTCTGGTATTTCAGGGACAGGCGGATCTGGGAAATGCGGCGGGTGGAATGGGGCCAGCGGGGGCGCATGGGGGCGTCGCCGGGCATCTGTTGCGCGCTGTTGCTGCTCCGGCCTGTCAGGGCGGCCAGATGATCCTCGTAGGCGAAGCGGGGAATGGTGCGGTCGGGATGTTCGCTCAGGGTGGCGGCGATCAGGCGCCCCTGGGCCATGGGTGCAAAGCCGGGCAGGCGGCCCTGATGCAACAGGTTGTGGATCATGGAGGTGATGAACACGGTCTTTCCGGCCCTTGAAAGGCCGGTGACCCCGAGCCGCAGGGTGGGGGTTATGGCATTGCCCGCCGCATCGCCCACATTGGCAAGAGCGATGCCCATTTCGTCCAGAAGGGAGGTGGGGGAAGGGGGCATGGGGGCGTTTCGTTCCTGTTGCTGGGGCGTATTCCGGCCGGTTTGACCTGATTTGCCGGAGCATGTTCCCTGACAGAGTTATGTCAGCGGCGCCCGATTGCAAGTTTTGCGTGAAATGGCCGGGAGGCAAGCGCCGGGCCGTTCTCCCGGCAAGGCACTCACATCCTGCCGGTGCCCACCAGCGACAGGTCAAAGGGGGTGGTCTGGTAGATTTCGTTGATCCAGTTCTGGAACAGCAGGAAGCCATGGCTGCGCCAGCGGTTTTGCGGCGTCCGTTCCGGATCGTCGTCGGGGTAGTACCCCACCGGCAGGTTGGGGTTCAGTCCTGCTTCCATGTCGCGCCGGTATTCGTCGCCAAGGGACTGGTTGTCATATTCCAGATGGTTGAGCATGTGCAGGGCGCGGTGTTCGGGATCATCGAACATGCATACTCCCACTTCGTCACTGTCGATGATGACGCGCAGTCCGGAATCGGGGGGAATGGAGGCCATGTCGATGTCATTGGTGCGAGAAACGGGAATGGCCAGATCGTCGGAAAAACCGCGCAGATAGGGGGAGGCGGTATCGCGGGTCTGGTGGCGGTAGACGCCAAAGGCCTTCTGCGCCCGTCGTATTCTCCGGACGCCGTGGAAATGGTGCAGGGCGGCCTGGGCGCCCCAGCAGATGAACATGGTGGAATGAACGTTCGTCTGGGTCCAGTCCATGATTTCCACCATTTCGGGCCAGTATTTGACCTGTTCGAAGGGAAGGTGGGCAATGGGAGCACCGGTGACCACGAACCCGTCGAACTTTTGCGGGCGCACATCCTCCCAGCGCTGGTAGAAGGTGTTGAGATATTCCTCGGACGTGTTCTTGGCCCGATGGTCGGAAATGCGCACCAGTGTCAGGTCGATCTGCAGGGGCGTGGCCCCGATCAGGCGGGCGAACTGGGTTTCTGTCCTCTCCTTGTTGGGCATCAGGTTGAGCAGGCCGATCTGAAGGGGGCGGATGTCCTGCCGGGTTGCGCGCCGGGAGTCCATGACCGCGATGCCTTCTCGTTCCAGTATCTTTCTGGCGGGGAGGTGGTCGGGAATGCGGATGGGCATGGTTCAACTTTCCGGTTTGTCAATCGGGGCAAACGGTGTGTTCGCACGGGCGGCCCGAAAGGGGGCCTCAGGCGGCCTTGCGGCGCGAAATGGCCTTGGCCAGCAGGTCCAGAAAATCCTGGCTGTCGCGGATGGCGGGCAGGTCCGCGGCCTCGATGGTGTAGCCGAAGCGGTCGGCAAGGGCCTGGTAGCGGGGCAGGCGGTCCTGCAGGATGGCCTTGAACCCCCAGGCGGCGAATTCGTTCGGGTCCACGTCACTGTCGGCCTTGATATGGTGCAGCTTCTTGAATTCTTCCCATTTGGTTTCGAGCAGCTCGGGGCGGTAATACATGGGCTTGGGGGCGGCTCGGTAGCGTTCCACGAGGGCGTCGGCATCTTCGGCGGTGCCGCGGATGTATACCAGAAGGGTGGAGCGGGTCAGGGTCTGGATGACCGGATCGTCCTTGACGAACGGGTCCACCACCTCGATCAGGGAGCCCCCTGAATCGGCGATGAAATTGGTATAGCCGTAAAGGTTTTTCGCCCGTTCGATGAAATAGGGAACGTCCAGCATGGCGGCAATTTCGGCGTCCCGATGCTGGGCCTGCCGTTTCCTGTATTCGGCTAGGGGCAGGCCGCCTTTTTCCGGGTCGCCCGGTGCGCCCAGGTAGGCGGACAGGGGTTCAAGGTTCTGGAAGCGGATGTTGGATGAAATGTCGATGGAATCGGAGTGCAGAAGGTTGCGCAGAAAGGGCACTTTCATCGCTTCGCTTTTCAGGTTGTCGACGATGAACTCCCCCATGTAGCGGGTGCCGATGCGATAGTCGGCAGAATAGTGGAACCAGTTGCGCGTGCGCAGCAGGTCCGACAGCCAGGTCTTGCCAACCCCGGACATGCCGAAAACGGTGACTGCGTGGTCTTTTGCCGTTACGAACGAATGTGCGTCGTCAACTATCATGTGCAGGCCCTGTTTCCGGCAGGGGGTGGCGCCCTGCCCGTTGTGTTCGCCATGTGCCCGGCCGGGTGTTTCCCCACGGGGTCAAAGGGGGAAACCGGCCGACCCGATCTGCGTTTAGAGCAGATCAGAATGTTGTTCAAGCATTGGGGGGCAAGGAGCCTTTCGTCGTGCCGGGCAGGGCCGGCTTGGCGTGAACCGGAAGCATGCCGTTGCAGAACAGGGCACCTTGCGGGGCTCTGCTTGGAAATATGTGGGCATTTTTTGCCGCCGCGGGCGGTCGATTTTGCCTCAAAGGGGCCGCTGGGCATGGGGTTTGATAATTTTTATTGATATATTTCAACATGTTGTGAATTTGGCATTGGACTTGCAAGGAAAGGAGCAGCCCGGGCGGGCAATGATGCCACTGGTAGAATGGAGTTTTGTATGGGTATTTATGGTGCATTGGCGACGGCGGTTTCCGGTTTGCAGGCGCAGTCATTCGCGCTGGAAAACATTTCGGGGAATATCGCCAATTCGCAGACAACGGCGTTCAAGCGCACGGATACGGATTTCGTGGACATGATCGCCGAAGCGGCGGTGCGCCGGCAGACGTCCGGAGCGGTTCAGGCCTATTCGGTGGCAACCAATGACGTGCGTGGTGACA
>JALWTJ010000419.1 GCA_027082895.1 Hyphomicrobiales bacterium
AGGCGGAAAGCGCCTGGCTGGTGCTGCTGGTGCTTTCCGTCATGATCGGAGCCGCCGCATGGATTTCCCTTAATCCGCTCAAGAGCCCCGAATGGCGGCTTTACCTGTTTGCCTTCATTGCCATTCTCCTGTCCGGTTCCGTTACCCTGCTGGTGGTGACCCAGGGCGTGTTGCGCATTGCCCCCTGGTATTCTCCCCGTCTGCTGATTCCCCTGGCCGGCATGATCTTTTCCAATTCCATGACCGCCGTTTCCCTTTCCAGTGAGCGCATGGTGTCCGAACTGTCCCGGGGAAGTGCGTTTGCCGCGGCCCGGGCCATTGCCTTCAACGCCGCCCTCATTCCCGCCATCAATGCCATGTTCGCGGTAGGGCTGGTGTCCCTGCCCGGCATGATGACCGGCCAGATATTGTCCGGGGTCTCGCCCCTGATCGCAGTGAAATATCAGATCGTGGTCATGGTGATGGTTTTCAGTGCCGCCGGTCTGTCCAATGCCATTTTCCTGCATCTTTCCCGCCATGCGTTTCGCCACCATGTGGCACCCGTGCGGCGCGCGCAGCCGGGCGAATGATGGCTGTACGGGCAAGGAGGGGGGGTGGCCATTCCTGATCTGTCGCCCCTCCAGATGGGCTACTTTGCCCTTGCTGCTGCCCTGATCGGCTTCACCAAGACTTCGGTGGGCGGTGTCGGCATTCTTGCGGTGTTGCTGGCCGCGCTTGCCTTTCCCGGAAAGGCCTCTCCCGGCATTGTCCTGCCCATGCTGATCATCGCCGATATCGTCGCCGTGATCTATTACCGCCGCGATTGCCATTGGCCGGTGCTGCTGCGCCTGTTTCCGGCCGCCGTCGCCGGCATTGTGGTGGGATGGGTGGTGGTCGATCTGGCGCCTCTTGCCTTTTTTCGCCGCCTGATCGGCCTGATCATCCTGTTCGGGCTTTTTGTCAGTCTGCTGGTGGAACATTTCCGGGTGCGGCCCCAGAGCGGCTGGCTGGTGACCTCTGTCGTCGGCATGCTGGCGGGGGCATCCTCCATGATCGCCAACGCCGCCGGCCCCATTTTCGGGGTTTTCCTGTTGCAGGTCGGCCTGACCAAGGAAAGGTTTGTGGGCACCCGCTCCTGGTATTTCCTGATCCTGAACCTGGTCAAGGTCCCCTTTTCTGCCCAACTGGGCCTGATAACGCCCCGGACGCTGTTGCTGGACCTGGCCGCGGTTCCCCTGATCCTTGCCGGGGCATGGCTGGGCGTGAAAATCCTCGGCATGATCAACCTGACCCTTTTCAAGTGGCTGATTCGGGCTGCGGTAATCATTGCCGCCATTCGCCTGCTTGTGTTCTGAAACCCGAACGCATAAACACTGGGTCCGCTGATGTTTTTCAAATGAAGTTGCCCCAAATGGACCTGGCTTTTGTCATTCCCGCCTACAATGAAGAAAGACTGGTCGGAGCGTGCCTGCAATCCGTCGTGGACGAGGTTGAACGGTCCGGCTGCAAGGCCGAAATCATCCTGGTCAACAACGCTTCCACCGACCGGACCGGCGAGATTGCCCGCTCCTTCCCCGGAGTGACGGTGGTTGACGAAGAAAAGAAGGGGCTGGTGCATGCCCGCAAGGCCGGTTTCGATGCCAGCACCGCCGAACTGGTGGCCAATATCGACGCCGACACCCAACTGCCCAGGGGCTGGATTTCCACCGTGCTCGACAATTTTTCCCGTCACCCGGAACTGGTGGCCCTGAGCGGCCCCTACATCTATCACGACATGGCCCTGCACAATCGCATCCTGGTGCGGATTTTCTATTACGGGGCCTACCTGCTCTATCTATTGAATCGCTTTGTCTTTCGCGTCGGCTCCATGATTCAGGGGGGCAATTTCGTTCTGCGCCGCTCCGCATGGGAAAAGGCGGGCGGTTTTGACACCTCCATCGCCTTTTACGGCGAAGATACCGACGTGGCCCTTCGGCTGCACAAGATCGGGCCGGTCAAATGGACCTTTGCCCTGCCCATGTACACGTCCGGGCGCCGGCTGGAGCAGGAGGGCGTGTTCCAGACCGCCGGCGTCTATACCCTGAACTATCTGTGGGTGACCTTTACCGGCAAGCCGTTTACCCGCGACTACAGCGACGTGCGGCCCGAATAGGAGCGTCAATGTTTACGGGGAAGGCCCATTCCGCAGCACGATGCATGGCGGCAGGCGGGTGGAGGCCTGAAACGCATGCTTTGCCCGGATATGGTCGCCCCGATTGTGCAAAATGCCCGCCAGCGCGTGCTTTTCCTTTCAGCTTGTTCTAAAAGGGTTTTATTCCTTTTCTGATTTGTCCCCAGCCTGAACGCGGAACCTGCCTTGCCTGCAAAAACGCCCCCCAGACGCCGACCGACCGAAAGCGATGTGGCCCGGCATGCCGGGGTGTCCCAGTCCGCCGTTTCCCGCGCCTTTACCCCCGGCGCCTCCATCGCCGAAGCCACCCGGGAAAAGATACTGGCATCGGCTCGCGAACTGGGATTTCATACCAATCTGGTTGCCCGTTCGCTGGCCACCAGCCGCACCAACATCGTTGCCTTGGCCATCGCCAATCTGGAGAATCCCTTCTACGCTCAGGTCGTGACCGAACTTTCCGTGCGCTTGCGTGAAACGGGGCGCCACATCCTGCTGTTCACCACCTCCCAGGAGGCCGCCGCTGACCCGGAACTGGAACGTGTCCTGTCCTACCAGGTGGACGCCCTCATTCTGGCAGCCACCACGGCCACCCCCGAACTGACCAGCCAGTGCCGCAAGAACGGCATTCCCATCGTGCAGATCAACCGCGAAAGCAAGATTGCCGGCATTTCCACCGTGCGCGGTGAGAATCAGCGCGCCGCCGAGCAGGTGGCCCAGTTCCTGATTGCAGGGGGGCATTCCAATTTTGCCTTTATTGGCGGAACACCGGATTCCAATACCTCCCTCATTCGTCAGGAAGCCTTTTGCAACCATTTGCGCTCCCTTGGCTTCCCCTCGGTCAAGGTGGCCCATGGGCACTATTCCTTCCAGGGGGCCGCCACCGCCACCCGGGAGATACTGTCCGGGGATACGCCCGTGGATGCCATTTTCTGTGCATCGGACTATATGGCCTTTGCCGCCCTTGACGTGGTGCGGCGGGAGTTCGGGTTGAACGTGCCACGGGACATTTCCATTGTCGGCGTTGATGACGTGCCCGAAGCGGGCCATGCGGCCTATGACCTGACCACCTATTCCCAGCCCGCCGGTTCCCTGGCTGAAGAAGCCATCAAGATCATCGACCAGCAGATTGCCCATCCGGGGCGCCGTGCCCAGCGCCGGGAGGTGCGGGGGGAACTGATCCTGCGCGGCTCGGCCCGCATGCCCGAAACCTCCGTGTTCACCATAGACGGGAAAAAAGTCTGGCGTTCATGAATTAGCGCTTGCATGCGTATGCAAAACTGGCTAATGCATGCGCATGCAACATGCCAGTTGCAGGCGAGGAGGTGTTGCGCATCCCCGTAAATTGCCTCCTCGCCACCCTTCATGCCTCCAGTCAAGGGAACGGCGCCAGCCGCTCAAGCGAGAAAGAAATCATGAATATTCAATCGGCCTCCGCCAGCAGGGTCCCCGCAGGGATGGATGTCCATCCGGTTGCCATGCAAGATCTGAACCCCGTTTCCGGCAGGGGGGATTCCTCTGCCGACCATGCCCGCATTGCCCGCGCGGTGCACAGGAACGCCAAGGTCGTGCGTGAAAATTATGTGACCCGGTCCCTGATCGGGTGTGCCCAGCGGCGCGGGGAAGTTACCCCCACCGCCCATGGTGCGCTTGTGGCGTCCACCGGCAAGTTTACCGGCCGTTCCGCCAACGACAAGTTTATCGTCATGGACGATACCACCCGCAACAGCGTCTGGTGGCCCCAGAACAACCCCATGGATGCCGACCGGTTCGAACTGCTGATGCAGGACATGCTGGCGCACACCACCGGCCGCTCGATCCACCAGCAGCAACTGTATGCCGGGGCTGACCCGAGCGCGCGTCTGAACGTGCAGGTTCTGACCCAGAGTGCCTGGCATGCCCTGTTCATCCGCCATTTGCTGATCCGTCCGACTCAGGAGCAACTGGATCGCTTTGCCGCCGATGTAACCATTCTGCACATGCCGGAATTTTCTGCCGATCCGGAACGTCACGGAACCCGTTCATCCACCTGCATTGCTCTGGATTTTACCCGCAACATCGTGTTGATCGCCGGGACCGCCTATGCCGGCGAGATCAAGAAATCCGTGTTCACCCTGTTCAACTTCCATGCCCCGGAAAGCGGCATTTTTCCCATGCACTGCTCGGCCAACCTGAGCCGTACGGGGGAAACAACCTTGTTTTTCGGCCTGTCGGGCACCGGCAAGACCACCCTGTCCACATCTCCGGAACGGGCCCTGATCGGGGATGACGAACATGGCTGGAGCGAGAAGGGCGTGTTCAATCTGGAAGGTGGCTGCTACGCCAAGGCCGTCAACCTGACCCGGGAAGGCGAGCCCGAGATTTTCGCCACGACGCGGCTTCCCGGCACCATCCTTGAAAATGTCAGCGTGGATGCTCAGGGGGTTCCCGATTTCTTTGATACAAGCGTCACCGAGAACACCCGCATCGCCTATCCCCTGTCGGCCATCGCCAACCGCGTGCCCGATTCCATGGGGCCAGCGCCCTCCAACGTGGTCCTGCTGACCGCCGATGCTTTCGGGGTGCTGCCGCCTCTGGCCCGTCTGACGCGCGAACAGGCCATCTACTATTTCCTGAGCGGATACACGGCCAAGGTCGCGGGCACGGAACGCGGTGTCAGCGAACCCCAGGCCACCTTTTCCGCCTGTTTCGGTGCCCCCTTCATGGCCCGCCATCCGCGCGAATATGGCCAACTGCTCGACAAGCGCCTGCAGGAAAGCGGCGCCCGCATCTGGCTGCTCAACACCGGCTGGACCGGCGGCCCCTACGGGGTGGGGGAACGGATTGCCCTGAAAACGACCCGGCGCATGCTGGAAGCGGCCCTTTCCGGGGAACTGGATGGCGCTGATTTCCGCACCGATCCCGCCTTCGGGCTCGAGGTGCCCCTTGCCGTCAGGGACGTGGATCCGGCACTTCTGGACCCGCGCGCCTGCTGGGCCGACCCGGCAGCCTATGACGCCAAGGCCGCACATCTGCTGGGCCTGTTCGAGACGAATTTCACCCAATTGAACGCATCGGAATAACGCCCGCCCGGTGTCGGAAAAACAGGGGCTACCAACAAGAGGAATTTTTGCATGGCTCTCATAACCCTTCGTCAACTGCTCGATCACGCGGGTGAACACACCTATGGCATGCCCGCCTTCAACATCACCAATCTGGAAACGCTGCAGGCGGTGGTTGAAGCTGCCGACCGCACCAATTCCCCGGTTTTGCTGCAGGCTTCCAGCACCGCCCGCAAATATATGGGCGACGCCTTTCTGCGCCACATGTTCGAAGCGGCCGTGGAACAATATCCCCACCTGCCCATCTGCCTGCATCTGGACCATGGCAACGAACTGGCCACCTGCATGTCGGCCATGGACATGGGCTTCACCTCGGTAATGATGGATGGCTCTCTGCTGGCCGATGCCAAGACCCCTTCCGATTATGCCTATAACGTGTCCGAAACCGCTTCCGTGGTTGAAGTGGCCCATGCACGGGGTATTTCCGTGGAAGGGGAACTGGGGGTTCTGGGATCCCTGGAAACCGGCATGGGCGAGAAGGAAGACGGCCACGGTTTCGAGGGCATGCTGGCCCGCAACCAGTTGCTGACCGATCCCGATGAAGCGGCACAGTTCGTGGCTGAAACTGGCGTTGATGCTCTGGCGGTTGCCTGTGGCACTTCCCACGGCGCCTACAAGTTTTCCCGCCGTCCCAACGGGGACATTCTGGCCATGGATACCATCGAGGCCATTCACGCCAAGCTGCCCAACACCCACCTGGTCATGCACGGCGCCTCCACGGTTCCCCAGTATCTTCAGGACCTGATCAACGAGAATGGCGGCGAGATGGCCCAGACCTTCGGTGTTCCCCTTGAAGAAGTGGAACGGGGCATCAAGAGCGGTGTGCGCAAGATCAATATCGACACCGACATTCGCATGGCCATGACCGGCTCCATGCGCGAGTTCCTGTCCAACAACCGCTCGTCCTTTGACACGCGCGGGGCGTTGAAGCCGGGCCGGGAACGCACTATTGAATTGTGCATTGAACGCAATGAACGTTTCGGGTGCGCCGGGCAGGCCGACAAGATCAAGCCCCTGTCCCTGGAACTGATGGCAGACCGGTACGCCGCCGGTGTGATGAACCACCGGGCGGCCTGACCTGAAGGCGAAGGAACCTCCGTGGCTCAAGATCCCATGCACAACCAGCTCGCGCTCTGGCTGCAAGGCCAGGGCGCATCCGCGTCCGTCAACGAAACCATTTTGGCCCTGGCCCGTTCCGCCGTCGCCATTGATCGGGAAATCCGCCTTGCCGCAATTGGCCGGGGGCAGCAGGCGCAAACCAGCGAAAACGTGCAAGGGGAGGACCAGAAAACCCTGGACGTGGTATCCAACCAGATCGTTATGGAACATCTGGCGGGGCTGGACCACATTGCCGCCATGGTGTCCGAAGAGGTCGAGCACCCCATTCTGCCATCCGCCATCGGCCCGCAGGCGGATCAGGTGGTCTGTTTCGATCCCCTCGATGGTTCCTCCAACATTGCCAGCAACTGCCCCATCGGCACCATTTTTTCCATTCTTGGTGTTGAAGGGGGCGATCGGAAAATTTCCGAAGCCAACATCCTTGCCGCTTCGGGCAAGCAATTGGCGGCCGGCTATGTCCTTTACGGACCCGCCACCGTTCTGGTCGTGACCACCACCCGCCATGTGGCCATGTTCGCCCTTGATCCGGACGGGGACGGTTTCATGCTCGTCAATGACAGGCTGACCATTCCCGAAACCTGTTCCAACTGGTCCATCAATGCCTCCTATGAGCGCTATTGGGACACGGCCATCACCACCTATGTGCGCGAATGCGTGGCCGGCAGGGAGGGCCCCCGTGGCCGTGATTTCAACACCCGCTGGTCCGCCGCCATGGTGGCCGACATTCACCGGCTGTTCTTTGATGGCGGGGTATTCATCTATCCGGCCCTGAAAAAGCCGGGATCAGAAACCGGCAAGTTGCGCTTTTTCTATGAAGCCAACCCCATGGCCCTGCTCGCCCATCGGGCAGGGGGCCGGGCCATTGCTTCGGGTCCGGACATTCTGGACATCCGGCCCACCGGCATTCACCAGCGCGTGCCCGTAATTATCGGATCGCGCGAGGAAGTGGATCGGATTGCCGCACTTTATGGCTGATTGTACCATTCCGGGTCTTTGCGTTTTCATCCCGAACAGCTAACATCCCGACAAATGGAATTGTCGGGGGATTGGCATGGGAACACCAGCAGACGATATCGTGATCGTGGCCGCCAGGCGGTCGCCGGTGGGCAGTCTGAACGGGGCACTTTCCCCCCTTCAGGCCCATGAAATTTCGGCCCAGGTCATTCGCGCCACCCTTGATGGCCTGTCCCTTGATCCGGCCCATGTGGAAGAAACGATCCTGGGTCAGGTACTGACGGCAGGGGCGGGCATGAATCCGGCCCGTCAGGCCGCCCGGCAGGCAGGCATTCCCGATTCGTCCCCTGCCATGAATGTTTCCCAGGTCTGCGGGTCGGGTCTGCGGGCCGTTGCCATCGGTGCCCAGCAGATCATGACCGGCGATGCGCGCACTGTCGTGGCGGGCGGGCAGGAAAGCATGTCCAACGCCCCCCATGTTGCCCATCTGCGCAAAGGGAAAAAGCTGGGCGATATGGCCCTGACCGACACCATCTTGCGCGACGGGCTGACCGATATTTTCTACGGCTATCACATGGGAATCACGGCGGAGAACGTGGCCGAGCAGGAAGGAATTTCCCGCCAGGCTCAGGATGCCTTTGCTCTGCAGTCCCAGTCCCGGGCATCCAAGGCATCCCGCAACGGGGATTTTTCCCGTGAGATCGTTCCCATTACCGTTCCCGCGCGCAAGGCGGAAATGGTGGTGAGCGCCGACGAGCACATCCGCCACGATACGTCTGCCGAGGCGCTGGTGGCCCTCAAGCCGGTGTTCAAGCCCGACGGCACCGTTACCGCGGGCAACGCGTCCGGCATCAATGACGGGGCGGCGGCTGTGGTGCTGATGAGTGCCCGCGAGGCGGCTCGTCAGGAACGGGAACCCATGGCCACCATCCGTTCCTGGGCCCAGTGCGGGCTGGACCCCAGCATCATGGGGCTGGGGCCGATTGACGCCAGTCGCAAGGCCCTTGCCAGGGCCCGCTGGTCCATGGATCAGGTGGATATCTGGGAGATAAACGAGGCGTTTGCCGCCCAGTCCCTCGCCGTGACCTTCCAGCTGGGGCTGGATCCGAAAAAGGTCAACCCGTCCGGTGGCGCCATTGCGCTGGGCCATCCCATCGGCGCGTCGGGTGCACGCATTCTCGTCACCCTCGTGCACGGGCTGCAGCGCCGGGGCGGGGGAAAGGGTGTGGCAACCCTGTGTATCGGCGGGGGCATGGGCATCGCCATGTGCATCGAATCCGGCAAATGACAACCACCCATTGCGCACCCGATATCGGGAAGGCGTTTTCGGAGTATCGACCATGAACAGCAATATCCTGTGGACCCCGTCACCGCAGCGGATCGGGCAGGGCGCTCTGGCCCGCTTCTGCCGCGACACGGCCGCCCTGCACGGGGCAGGGCCCCAGGATTACGCGGCCCTGCATGAATGGTCGGTCCGCCAGCCCGAACCCTTCTGGTCGGCCCTGTGGGACTTTCTCGGCCTGATCGGGAACAAGGGCGATACGGCCTTTGATCCGGGAACCGGATTGCGTGATGCCCGCTTCTTTCCCGGGGCACGGCTGAACTATACCGAGAACCTGTTGCGCGAACCCGACGACCGGCGGGCCATCATTGCCCACCGGGATGATGGCACTACCCGCTGCGTGACCCGGCGCGAACTGGCGGACAATGTGTCCCGCATCACTGCCGCCCTCAGGGCCCACGGCATCGGCCCGGGGGACCGGATCGCCGGCATTGTCACCAACGATCTGGAATCCATCCAGTTTTATCTCGCCAGCGCCGCCATCGGCGCCATCTGGGCTTCCTGTTCCCCCGATTTCGGCCCCGCAGGGGCCTCGGATCGGCTCAACCAGGTGGCCCCCCGCCTGCTGGTGGCGACCCCTTCCTACCGCTATGGGGACAAGCATATCGATATTGCCGACACCATGAACGCGGTGGCCAGCGCCCCATCCGTTGAAAAGATCATTACCTTTGGCCCCGTGCCCGCCGGCCAGACCTTTGCCAAACCCGCCATTTCTCTTGATGCGTGGATTGCCCCGTTTGCCCCTTCCGAGATTGAATATCACCGCGCCCCCTTTGATACCCCCATGGTGATCCTGTTTTCCTCCGGCACAACCGGCAAGCCCAAATGCATTGTTCACCGGGCCGGGGGCCTGCTGCTTCAGCATCTGAAGGAACACGCCCTTCACTGCGACATCGGTGAGGGGGACGTGCTGTTCTACTTCACCACCTGCGGCTGGATGATGTGGAACTGGCAGATCAGTGCCCTTGCCCTGGGGGCCACCCTTTCCACCTATGACGGCAACCCGTTTTACCCCGAACCGGCCCGCCTGATGGACCTGATCGATGTAGACGGCATCACCGTCTTCGGAACCTCGGCCAAATATATCGATGCCCTGCAGAAAGCCGGTGTCCGGCCGGCCCAAAGCCATGACCTGAGCCGCCTGCGTGCCATTCTGTCCACCGGCTCCCCCCTTCTGCCCGCCAGTTTCGATTATGTCTATCGTGACGTGAAAAGCGACGTGCACCTTGCCTCCATTTCCGGGGGAACGGATATCTGCGCCTGCTTCGTGGGCGGTGTGCCTTCCCTGCCCGTGGTGCGGGGAGAGTTGCAGGGGCCCATGCTGGGGCTGGATGTGGACGCGGTGGACGCGCAGACCCGCCCGGTCACCGGTGAGCCGGGCGAACTGGTGTGCCGCAACGCCCATCCCACCATGCCCCTGGGGTTCTGGCAGGACGAGACGGGAGAACGTTACCGCGACGCCTATTTTTCACAGCATGAAGGGGTCTGGTCCCACGGGGATTTCATCGAACGGCGCCCCAGCGGCGGCTTCATCATTCATGGCCGCTCCGATACCACCCTCAATCCGGGGGGGGTGCGTATCGGCACGTCCGAAATCTACCGGCAGGTGGAAACCCTTGATCAGGTAGTTGAAGCGGTTGCGGTGGGGCTCGACAGGGACGGGGACCAGCAGGTGGTCCTGTTTGTCCGTCTCGCCCCGGACGCGCAGTTGACCGATGAACTTGTCGCAACCATTCGCCAGCGTATTCGCAAAGGCGCCACGCCTCGCCATGTGCCCGCGATGATTGCCGCGGTCAGTGACATTCCGCGAACCCGTTCCGGCAAGATTTCTGAAATTGCCGTTCGCGATACCATCCATGGCCGCCCCATCAAGAACACCACGGCCCTGGCAAATGCCTCCTGTCTGGAGGAATATGCCCGCTGGGCGCGGGAAAATGTGACCGCCAAGGAGGCATGAAATCTCCAGCGGAGGAGGCCGGACATGGACCTGACCGCACACGAGCGATCCTTTCTGACAAGCGCGCACCAGCGCTACGGGGACGCCAACGTCGCAGCGCTGGACTGGATGCTGGACCGGCCGCCCCTGCAGGGCGTGTTTCCCAACACCAAGCTCAATCCCCTGACCCTTCAGGATTATACGTCCACCGACGGGGTCCGTGGCCCCCATTATGTTTACGGCTGGATTGCCGGGCGGGCGCTGGAAGCCCTTTCGACCTTTGCCGGGGAGTTTGACGGGACAGACCCGGAGCGTGCCGCGCGACTGGACCGGGCCGGTCAACGACTTTACCGGGAGGTGGCCCGATTGTTCGAGAGCCACGCCCACGGCTGTTTCTGCTACGACCGGAACGGGCAGCCCCTGTGTGTCGGCACCGATGGAAGCATTTGTGCCCAATTGAACCGGGACGACCTGTTCACCTATGCCGATGCCTTCTTCGCCAAGGGGCTGCTGGCCGCCGCCGCCCGTCATGACAGGATACAGGTGCCCCGCTTTGTCCGGTATCTGTACGATGTTGTTGCCGCCATTGATCACGGCCGTTTTCAGATTGATGAAAGGGTGCCCCTTTCCCGGGCGGAGACTGTCGCCCAGCCCGATGATTACGGTCCCCGCATGATCCTTCTGGGCGCCGCGCCGCTTCTCCAATCCCTGGGGCTGGATGCTCACGCTGATTTTGCCGGTGATGTCATCCGGCATGTGATGCACCACCATCTGGATGCCCGTTCCGGCCTGCTGCGCCTGGCGCCCGGCGTTGATGTCGCCAATCCGGGGCACCAGATCGAATTTGTCGGTTTTGCCATGGCCTGGTTGTCCGGACGTTCACAAAAACCCGATCCGGCATTGATCGATCGGCTCACCACCATGCTGATCAGGGCTTTCGCCGCCGGATTTGACGGGGTGGGCATTGCCACGCAGGTGTCGGTTTCCACCGGCCAGCCCCTCACTCCTTTGCGTCCCTGGTGGCCCCTGCCCGAAACCATCCGCGCCGCAGCCCTGATCTTCCGGGAAACCGGCAATCGCAAGGTTCTGGACATATGGCAGCAGGCGGACCGGGCCTTTTTCGCCCATTACTGGCGCACCAGCCCGCCCATTGCCTACCAGACCCTGACCGAACAGGGACCGGTTGACGCGGTGCCCTCCACCCCGGATCTGGATCCCTGCTACCATACCGGCCTCAGCCTGCTGGCGGCTCAAAAGGCTGCCATGGTGCTTTTGCGGGGATGAGCGCTGACCGCGTGAAAAGGTTTGCGTTCGCCCCCTTTGAAAGAATTGGCAGTTCCTGTCATGACGGCTGGCGACCAGAGCAAAAAATTGCGTAGTATTGCGGAAGTGGCGCAAGATTTGAGCGATCACGAGCGAACAGATACGCTAACATGTTTTCAGGGAAACCGTGAGGCAGGATCATGACATCTTCCGCCCATTCTGAAAATGCCGTACCGGACAGCGATCTTGCCTGCCTGGACGCGCTGGCGAACAAGGTGCTCTGGCTGTCCAACTGGATGATCCATAATGCCAACCATATCCGGCCAAATGTGGACGGGCTGAAGGTGGGGGGGCATCAGGCATCCTCCGCTTCCATGGTTGCCATCATGAGTGCCCTCTATTTCAACGTGCTCAACCCCGAGGACCGGGTGGCGGTCAAACCCCACGCCGCCCCGGTGTTCCACGCCATCCAGTATCTTTTGGGCAACCAGTCCCTTGAGAAGCTGAAGAATTTCCGGGCCTTTGGCGGCGCCCAGTCCTATCCGTCCCGCACCAAGGACACGGATGACGTGGATTTTTCCACCGGCTCGGTGGGGCTGGGGGTTGCCTTTACTGCCTTCGCATCCCTGGTTCAGGACTATGTGCATGCTCGCCATGCCCGGCCGGACCTGCCCCCGAAGGGGCGCATGGTAGCCCTTGCCGGTGATGCGGAACTGGACGAGGGCAACATTTACGAATGCCTGCTGGAGGGATGGAAGCACGGGTTGACCAACGCCTGGTGGATCATAGATTTCAATCGTCAGAGTCTGGACGGGGTAGCCCGCGAAGGGCTGTACGAGCGCATTCGCGACATATTTGCCGCCTTTGACTGGAACGTGGTCACCCTGAAATATGGCGCTCTGCAACGGGCGGCTTTCGCCGAGCCGGGCGGGGAGCGTCTCCGCCATTTCATCGATACCTGCCCCAATGCCGACTATTCCGCCCTCATGTTTCAGGGCGGGGCCGCCTGGCGCCGCCGCATGATGGACGAATTGGGGGATCAGGCGGAGTTTTCCGCCCTTCTGGATCGGCGTTCCGATGACGATCTGGCCCGCCTGATGGCCAATCTGGGCGGCCACTGCATCAGCAGCCTGCTGGAGCAGTTCCATGCCGCCCCCACCGACCGGCCCACCGCCTTCATCGCCTACACAGTGAAGGGGTGGGGCACGCCGCTGGCCGGACACAAGGACAACCATTCCGGCCAGATGACCGCCGAGCAGATGGAGCGGTTGCGCCGGGCTCTGAAGGTGCGCGAGGGCCACGAATGGGACCGGTTCGAGGGTCTGGAACCGGGGGCAGAAGAACTGTCCGCCTTCCTTTCCCGGGTGCCCTTTGGCGCATCGGGCCCCCGGCGGCACACGGCGCCGATGGTGCCCGGCATCGGCCCCCGGTTCATTGGCACCCGGCCCGTATCTACCCAGATGGCCTTTGGCCGTATACTGGATGCCATCGCCCGAACCGACAGCGAACTGGCGGACCATATCCTGACGGCCTCCCCCGATGTCACCGTTTCCACCGGGCTGGGGCCATGGGTCAACCGGCGCCACCTGTTCGCCAGCCGTGAAATTGCCGATGTCTTTCAGCAGGAGAAGATCCCCAGCACCCAGAAATGGCGTTTCACACCCCGCGGCCAGCATTTCGAGCTGGGAATTGCCGAAATGAACCTGTTTCTGTTCCTCGGGGCGGCGGGCCTGTCCCATTCCCTGTTCGGCCAGCGCATCCTGCCCGTGGGCACCCTTTA
>JALWTJ010000420.1 GCA_027082895.1 Hyphomicrobiales bacterium
CGGGGATATGGGGGGCTGTGTGACAGGGAGCGGGGAGATGTCCTCGTAAAGGGTCCGGGCCTCCGGTGCCGGTCCGCGCCGGGAGCCCGGTGCCAGAAAGCGCAGCACGAAGATGCGTTGGGCGTGGGCGATGGTCGCCACATTTCCGGGACCGATACGGGCGCCGGGGCGCAGGGTACGGGTGCCGTCAATCCGGACGTGGCCCTGGCGTATCAGTTTCTGTGCCAGGGAGCGGGACTTGACGGTGCGGGTGTACCACAACCACTTGTCCAGCCGCTGGCCGGGGAGGTCTTTTTCCGGTCTGTCCGTTATTTTGCGTCCCCTTTCAGCTTGAGGGCTGCAAGGGCTGCAAAGGGTGAGTCCGGATCAATACGGGGGGCGGGAGAGCGTCCCTTTTGCCGGTTGTTGTTCTTTGACGGATTCTTGTTCCGTGCGCCGTCGGGCCGCGTTCGTCCCTTGGGGCTTTTGCTGGTGGATCCTGGTCTTTCCTGTCGGGATTTGCGGGTTCTGCCGGCATTCTGGCGCCGGTAGGCGGGATACCAGATTTCGCGGAAAGCGGGTTGTTCGGCCTCGGGTGCCGCCTTGTCCGTTTCGGTGTTCCCGTCCGGTTCGGCTTCCCGTTTTTCTGTTTTTTCTTCAGCGGGCGCCGTTTCGCCGGCTTTTATTGTTTCTTCGGTTTTTGCCGTTTCTTCGGCTTGCGCTGTTCCGTCGGTCGGTGGCGTGCCGGTGTTCGTTGCGTCCGGTTCGGCAACGTCCTTCTTGTCCGCTGGCGCCGCGGGCCGTTCATTTGTCGTTTGCTGTCTGGTTGCGTCCGGCTGCGGAGTATCCCCGGTTGCGGATTCCTGCACTGGTTCGTGCTGTTCTGAAGTCGATACGGGGATGCGTTCCATGCGGTAGCCCAGGGATTTCAGGATGGTGGCAAAGTCCTCGCCGGCGCAACCAAGAAGGGAGGTCATTTGCACCGTGACTTCAAATCCGTTGCCCGGTGCGGCACCCTCGGGGGCCGGTTCCGATGATTTTTCCGGGTCGAAGGCAATCAGGGGGCGGATGATGTCGGCCAGCCGTTCCAGGATATCAACCCGGACAGCCCGCTTGCCCGCGGTCTTGAAACCGGCAACCTCGTAGAGGGCCGGATTGACCTTGGGGTCCATTTCGAAAGAGGTGCGCCCGGACAGGACAATGGCGGGAATGTCGCTGACGCCGGGCTGGCGCAGCCCGCCATTTCTGAGCGCGTAAAGGGTCAGGGCCAGTTCCCGGGGGGCTGGTTTCAGGGACAGGGGAAGGTAGATGTGAAAGGCGCCGAACCGGATGCCGAGGCGACGCATCTTTGCGCGGATGTCTTGGTCCAGTTCCCGCACCTGGGCGGCAACCTTCTGGCGGGGCAGGATACCGAGGTTTTCCGACAGCTGATAGGCGATGCCGCGGGCCGTGCCTTCCAGACCCTCCGGGTCGCGCAGGGCCAGCACCTGTTCCATCTGGGTATTGATGGCATGGCGCAGCCATTGCCGGAGCCGATCCTGAACCTGTTCCAGTTCGGTGCCGGTCAGGCATTCGTCGGCCAGCACGATGACGGCAGGGGAAAAAAGGTCATCTCCTTCGGCCAGTTCGGCAATGATCTCCCCCTTCCAGCGCAGGAAACCATCCGATGTCAGAACGATCTTGTCATTGGGGGTGGCAACCAGCCGCCGGGCCCGGTTCAGGATTTCCGGGGCGATGGCGGCAGCCGCGGCGGACATTGTCGATCTGTTGTCGGCCTGTCCGTCATTGCCGGCCAGCCGGAAGCGGAAGCCTTCGATGGTGCCGATCAGATGATCCTCGATGGTGACGTCGCCGTCGGGGCTGATCTGGGGTGATGTCATTCGTTTGTCCCTAAGGTGGCGAATCAGGATGGAGGTGCGTTTATCGACAAATCGACGCATGAGTTGGGCATGCAGTGCGTCACTGAGGCGGTTTTCTACATCACGGGTCTTGTGTTGCCAATATTTTTGCTCGTCCAGCCAGTTCTTTTTGTTGGCAAGAAAAGTCCAGGTCCGAATCTGGCGGATACGGTTGGAAAGGGTGTCGATATCCCCGTTCATGTTTTCGCAAAAGCTTACCTGCTGGCGGAACCAGTCCTGCCTGATGGTGCCATGGCGGGAAAGGTCGTCAAATACATGGGCGACGATGCGGGCGTGTTCGGCCGGGGAGATGTTGCGATAGTCGGGCAACTGGCAGCACTGCCAGGCCAGTTCGACATGGGGCCGCGGAGCGGACGGTCCAATGACGTTTTCTGCGATCAGGCGTTCAAGGGTGCGCTGGTCCACGTTCAGGGGAACCCGGCCGAGGCGGGGGTGGTCCGGCACGGCGTTCAGGGAGGCCAGAAGGGCGCGGGCGGAGGAAAAATCCAGCGCATGGTTGCGCCATTGTAACAGTTTTACCGGCGCGAAATCGTGGGTCTGCAGCCGTTCGACCATTTCGTCGTCCAGCGGCGCGGCATGGCCGGTAACCCCGAAGGTGCCGTCATTGGTAAAGCGGCCCGCCCGCCCGGCGATCTGGGCCATTTCGGCCGGGGTCAGGGGGCGGGTCTGGCGGCCGTCAAACTTGGTGTCGGCGGAAAAGGCCACATGCTGGATGTCCAGGTTGAGCCCCATGCCGATGGCGTCGGTGGCAACAAGGATGTCCACGTCCCCGTTCTGGTACATCTGCACCTGGGCATTGCGGGTGCGGGGGGACAGGGCGCCCATGACGATGGCTGCGCCTCCCCTTTCCCGGCGCACCAGTTCGGCGATGGCATAAACCTCCTGGGCGGAAAAGGCGATGATGGCGGTGCGCGGGGGAACGCGGGTGATCTTTTTCGATCCGGCGTAGAACAGGGAGGAGAGGCGGGGGCGTTCGATGATTTCGATTCCTGGCAACAGGGCGCGGATGATCCGGTCCATGGTCTGCGCCCCCAGCAGCAGGGTTTCGCGGCTGCCGCGCATTTCAAGGATCCTGTTGGTAAATACATGGCCCCGGTCCAGATCGGTGGCGGTCTGGATTTCGTCGATGGCGACAAATTCCACCGGCAGGTTGCGGGGCATGGCTTCCACGGTGGCGATCCAGTAGCGGGCCCCGGCGGGCACGATGCGCTCTTCGCCGGTAACAAGGGCCACTTCCGTTTCCGAACTGGCGGCCACCACGCGCTGATAGACCTCCCGTGCCAGCAGCCGAAGGGGCAGGCCGATCATGCCGGTGCGATGGGCCAGCAGGCGTTCGATGGCATAATGGGTCTTGCCCGTGTTGGTGGGCCCGAGGATCGCTTTGAGGTGTGCGGGGTTCGGTGCGCCTGACGAGGGCATGGGTGCGTGCCGGAAAAGAGGGCGGGGCATGGGACGTGTCGGTTTCAGCTAGTATGAAAAGGGGAGGGAATCAGGGGTGGGGCAGGCAGGTGGCTGTTTCAGTTTCTAACATCAATGGCAGCAAAGGGCAGGCTTTTGTTCACGAATGGTACGAATCCGGAACAAACCCGGCCCGAATCGTCATTTGCCGTGGAATCACGCTTTGTTCCATACAGCATGTGGTGGGTGTTTAGTG
>JALWTJ010000421.1 GCA_027082895.1 Hyphomicrobiales bacterium
CGGTTCAATTCCGGCGAGTTGAAAAAACCGCTCCAGGAAGCGGTTCTGGCCAATGGCTGGACCTGGCGCGGTGTTGCCTTCGGCAAGCTGTAGGTTCGGCATTTCCCGGTTTATCATTTCAGGAAAGAACAGGTTCAAGGGCGTGCAAAAGAAATCCGGCAAGCGGGATGTTTCAGGCTGGCTGATCCTGAACAAGCCCTATGATCTTGGTTCCACCCAGGCGGTGGGCAAGGTGCGCTGGCTGTTCGGGGCGAAAAAGGCCGGCCACGCCGGAACCCTCGACCCCCTGGCCACCGGCATATTGCCCATTGCGCTGGGAGAAGCGACCAAGACCGTGCCCTTTGTGCAGGATGGCACCAAGGTCTATCGCTTTTCCCTCGTATGGGGCCGGGCCACCAGCACCGATGACCGGGAGGGGGAAACCGTCGCAACTTCCGCGCACCGCCCCGGAGCAGCGGAGGTCGAGGCGGCCCTTGGTGCCTTTGTCGGCCCCATCATGCAGACCCCGCCCGCCTTTTCTGCCATTCGCATCAAGGGGCAGCGGGCCTATGATCTGGCCCGGGCGGGTGAACAGGTGAACCTTCCCCCCCGACAGGTGGTCATTGACCGGTTCGACATGCTTTCCCATGACAAGGAGCAGAGCATGTTCGAGGTTGAATGCGCCAAGGGCACCTATGTGCGCGCTCTTGCTCGGGACCTGGCGCGGGAATTGGGAACCTGTGGCCATGTGGGCAGCCTCCACCGCTCCCGCGTCGGCAGTTTTTCCGATGATGATGCGGTGGAGCTGGAGAGCCTGGAAGGCATGGATCTGGCAGAGCGGGACCGGTGCCTTCTTCCCCTTTCCCGGGCGCTTCAGGGAATGGATGAAATCGTCCTCGATGCCCGTCAGGTTGCCAGCGTGCGCTTTGGCAACCCGGTGCTGCTTGTCGGCGCCCATGCCCCCGTTTCCCTGCCGGTGGCCCATGCCACCCACAAGGGGCAGGTGGTAGCGATCGGAGAGGTGGAACAGGGTCAGTTCAAGCCTTCCCGCGTTATCCTTCCCCATTGAGCCGTCTGCATGCGCCGTTGCAGATTAGGGGTGGCCTTTGATGGAAAAATCCCTTATAGGGGCGCAAGCGTCGCGAAAAAACGTCGGCGATCACGCGGCCCCGTTCTGGACGACATCCCGGACAGGGGCATCTTTCCACTCCCTTTTGAACAATGAAAGGACATCCGATGTCGATTACACCCGAGCGCAAGAGCGAGCTCATCAAGGAATATGCGATCAATGGTTCGGATACCGGGTCCCCTGAAGTACAGGTGGCCATTCTGACCGAAAGGATCGTCAACCTTACCGAACACTTCAAGAGCCACAAGAAGGATAACCATTCCCGCCGTGGCCTGCTCAAGATGGTGTCCCAGCGCCGTTCCCTGCTCGACTATGTCAAGCGCAAGGACGAACAGCGCTACAAGAGCCTGATTGAAAGACTTGGCCTGCGTCGTTGACGCGACCTGCGCCGCCCTGGCGGCGCGTTTGCTTCGATTGGCGCGGAAATCCTTCTGCGCCCGTCGCCGGTTCCGGACAACAGATTCGGAGCAACAATAAAGGACTGCGAAATCCGTTGCGGCGCATGGGGCGCTCGCAAGCTGTGCAGTCACAGGAAAATGCGGCCCTCCCGGAATATTTCAGGACAGTGCTGGCGGATACGGTGCCCCTTGCGGGGGGCAGCGGGCCGGTTGTGTCCCGTATGGGCGCCCGGATTTTCCCGAACGAATGGAAATGAACGAAATGTTTGATCATCACAAAGTAGAACTCAACTGGGGCGGACAGAAGCTGACCCTTGAAACGGGCATGATTGCCCGGCAGGCCAATGGCGCCGTTCTGGCGACATTGGGCGAAACGGTTGTTCTGGCAACCGTTGTCAGCGCCACGACCCCCAAGGCGGGGGTCGACTTCTTCCCCCTGACCGTGAACTATCAGGAAAAATTCTATGCCGCGGGCAAGATTCCCGGCGGTTACTTCAAGCGCGAGGCCCGGCCCAGCGAAGCAGAAACCCTGATCTGCCGTCTGATCGACCGGCCGATCCGCCCCCTGTTTCCCGCCGGTTATCGCAACGAAACCCAGGTCATCGTGACCGTTCTTCAGCACGACATGGAAAACCAGCCCGATGTGCTGGCCCTGGTTGCCGCCTCCGCGGCCCTGACCATTTCCGGTATTCCCTTCATGGGGCCCATCGGCGCGGCCCGGGTCGGCTATATCGATGGGGAATATGTGCTCAACACGCCCATCGACCGGCGCGACGAAAGCCAGCTCGATCTGGTCATGGCCGGCACCCGCGATGCGGTGCTCATGGTGGAATCCGAAGCCAGCGAACTTTCCGAGGAAGTGATGCTGGGTGCTGTCATGTTCGGCCACGAACAGTCCATCAAGGTCATTGATGCCATCATCAAGCTGGCGGAACTGGCCGCAAAGGATCCCCGTGATTTCGAGCCCGAAGATCTTTCCGAATTGCAGGAAGAAATGCTCAAGATCATCGAGGACGATGTCCGCGCAGCTTACGGCAACACCGACAAGCAGGCCCGCTACGCGGCACTGGACGAAGCCAAGGCCAAGGTTGCCGAAGCCCTTGAGGAAACCGACTGGACACCCGAGCAGATCGGTACCGTGTTCAAGAAGATCCAGTCCCATATCGTGCGCCGCTCGGTTCTGGACACGGGCAAGCGGATTGATGGTCGTGACCTGTCAACCGTGCGTCCTATCGTGGCCCAGGCCGGCATCCTGCCCCGCACCCACGGTTCGGCCCTGTTTACGCGCGGGGAAACCCAGGCCATGGTCGTGGCTACCCTTGGCACCGGCGAGGATGAACAGTTCGTGGACAGCCTTGAGGGCACCCGCAAGCAGAATTTCATGCTCCACTACAATTTCCCCCCCTATTCCGTGGGTGAAGCGGGGCGCACCGGCTTTACCTCGCGCCGCGAGATCGGCCACGGAAAGCTGGCTTGGCGGGCCATCAATCCCGTGCGGCCTTCGGTGGAGGAATTTCCTTACACCATCCGCGTCGTTTCCGAGATCACCGAATCCAACGGTTCCTCGTCCATGGCCACGGTGTGCGGGGCATCCCTTGCCCTGATGGATGCCGGTGTGCCGATGAAGAAGGCCGTGGCGGGCATTGCCATGGGTCTTATTCTGGAAGGCGAGGAATTTGCTGTCCTGTCCGACATTCTGGGTGATGAGGATCATTTGGGAGACATGGACTTCAAGGTTGCCGGCACCTGTGACGGCATCACCTCCCTGCAGATGGACATCAAGGTTTCCGGCATTACCGAGGAAATCATGAAAACGGCCCTGGACCAGGCCCGTGAAGGCCGCGACCATATCCTGGGTGAAATGGCCAAGGCGCTGGATACGGCCCGCGACGAGGTTGGCGAATTTGCGCCGCGTATCGAGACCATGCAGATCCCCACGGACAAGATTCGTGAAGTGATCGGCACCGGCGGCAAGGTTATCCGCGAAATCGTGGAAAAGACCGGCGCCAAGGTCAATATCGATGATGACGGCGTGATCAAGA
>JALWTJ010000422.1 GCA_027082895.1 Hyphomicrobiales bacterium
TCCGACATGTAAGCGAGAAAACTGCCAAGAGATGCTCCGGCGCCGGGCAGGATACCGGCAATGAAGCCGATGGTGCTGGCCCGCAACATGGTCCATCCGGATGCGAAAATGTCCTTCCAGGGCACCCTCACCTTGCCCAGCCTGACGCCCACCGCACTGCCCTTGCCGTGATCCTCGATGAAAAAGAACACTTCGGAGATGGCAAACAGGCCGACAATGGCCACGAGGAAATCAACCCCGTCCATCAGGTGCATGTTGCCCCCGGTCAGCCGGGGCAGGCCCGAACTGTTATCCACGCCGACCATGGCAATGCCCAGCCCGATGCAGGCGGCAAGGGCGGCCTTTGCCTGGTTGTTGGAGGCCATGCCGCCAAGGGTGCAGAAGGCGAGAAGATAAAGGGCGAAATATTCGGCCGGACCGAACAGGAACGCTACCCGGGACAGCAGGGGTGCCAGCAGCATCAGGCCGATGGTGGAAAAGAGCGCCCCGAAGAACGAGGCCACCCCGGACAGCACCAGCGCATCCCCTGCGCGGCCCTTCTTGGCCATGGGATAGCCGTCAAGGGTCGTCATCAGGGCGGGTTCATCACCCGGAATGTTGAGCAGGATGGAACTGATCCGGCCTCCGTACATGGCCCCGTAATAGACCGATGTCATGAGAACAAGGGCGGAGGTCGCATCCAGGCCCAGCGTGAAGGCGAGCGGAATCAGAATGGCGACGCCATTGGACGGCCCCAGTCCCGGCAATGCCCCGATGATGGTGCCCAGAAAGCAGCCGATCACGGCCAGCATGAGGGTATAGGGGGACAGGGCCACGGAAAAGCCAAGGGCAAGGTTCGACAGGATGTCCATTGGGCAAAAACCTTCAGCTCAGAATGCCACGGGGAAAGGGAAACAGGCCGAGGCCGAGCACGAACCTGAACAGGAGAAACAGGCCGACCGACAGGCCGGTGCCCGTCAGGACAGCGGCGCGGACATCGGGGGAAATCTGGTAGGACAGGATAGCCGCGGCAATGGCCGTGGGCACGATGAACCCCAGCGGGCGCAGGGCAAAGGCATAGGCCACCAGCACGCCCACTGAAATCAGCAGGGCACCAAGGGTGCGCAAGGGGGGCCAGTCCGGATCCGCGTCCGGACGGATGATCAGCACGAGGCAGGACAGGGCCGCAATCACGCCGACGGCAATGGGAAAGGCCCTCGGTCCCACGGGGTCGGAAAGAAAACTGGTCTGAATCTGGGTGGCGCTCGCAACATAGGCGAGCGCCACAAACAGACCGACCAGACCAAAGATCCGGTCGCTGGCCATTACTGGATGACGCCGATGTCTTTGGACAGCTGGTTGACCTCGACAATCAGCTGGTTGACATAGTTCTGGAAATCGGCACCCACCTTGGTGAAGGGGGCCAGACCGTTGGCGGCCATGGCTTCTTTCCATTCGTCACTGTCCGCCACTTGCTGCAGGCGGGACGCCCACAGATTGAAGGTGTCGTCGCTGACGCCCTTGGGGATGTACAGACCGCGCCAGTTCACCGCGATCACATCAAAGCCCTGTTCCTTGGCGGTGGGGATGTCCTCGAAACCGGGAACCCGTTCCTCGGTCAGAACCGCCAGGGCCCGGACATCGCCGGATTTCAGGAAACCGACAATCTCGGACATGTCGCCGGACATGGCCTGGGTGAAGCCGCCCACCGTCTGGGTGATGGCGTCCGCGCCCCCGTCCACACCGATATACTTGACCTTGGTAATGTCGGTGAACCCGGCCCGCTGCAGAATCATGAGGGGCTTGAGATGGTCGAAGCCGCCCACGGCCGACCCGCCGGCAATGGTGATGGAGGAAGGATCGGCCTTGATGGCATCGACCAGATCACCCAGGGTCTTGTAGGGGCTGTCGGCGGCCACGACGATCACGCCGGGATCGGCACCGATGGCACCGACGAAGCGGACCTGATCTGCCGTCATGCCCGCATAGGCGTTCTGGGCCAGACGGGTGGTGGTGGCCGAGGAAGCGGCAACAATCAGCTCGGGGTCGTCATTTCGTTCATTGACCACATGGCTGAAGGCGAGGCCGCCACCGGCGCCGGGCATGTTGGTAACCTGGATGGGCTTATCCACCGCCCCGATGTCATACATGATCTTGCCGATCTGGCGGCAGGTGAAATCCCAGCCGCCGCCCGGATTTGCCGGGGCAATGCATTCGGCAGCGGATGCGGCACCGACCGCGCCGACGGCAAATACCGCGCCCAGCGCAAGAGACTTGAAGAATGCGTGTTTCATTAGAAAATTCCTCCCGATTGACATGGCGGATGTTCCCGCCCATGCTTTCGATCCAAACCGGCCAACCTGTCATCAACCTGACACGCGAGCAAAATTTCCGGGCACATCATGCGAATCCTGCTGATCGAGGACAATGCACGACTGGCCAATGCGATTGTCGAGCGCCTGCAACTGGACGGACATGCGGCGGACCATTGCGGAACCCTGTCTCTGGCGCAGGATCATCTCAGGGTTGCAACCTATGATCTCATCCTGCTGGACATCATGCTTCCGGACGGGGATGGGCGCCATTTCCTGGAACAGCAGCGGCGGGCGGAAAATGCCACGCCGGTAATCGTCATCACGGCCCGCAGTGCCGTTTCGGACCGGGTCAGCCTGCTGGATCTGGGGGCCGACGACTACATCACCAAGCCGTTCGATTTTTCCGAACTGGAAGCCCGGTGCCGGGCGGTCCTGCGGCGACAGGGCGGAAGCGCGGCCAATATCAAGCGCTTTTCCGACATCCTGCTCGACCCCCACTCGGGGGAACTGGAAGTGGGCGGGCGACGCGAAACCCTGCGCAACCGCGAACTGCGCCTGCTGGAAGTGTTCTTCAACGCGCCGGGGCAGGTCTTTTCCAAGACTCACCTGATGGACCGGCTGTTTTCCTTCTCCGACGAGGTGACGGAAAATGCCATAGAGGTCTATGTGGGCCGCCTGCGCAAGCGGCTGGAGGGGTCGCAGGTGCGCATCCAGACGGTGCGCGGACTGGGATACCGGCTTGTGGGGCCGAACTGATGGCACTGCCCGTTCGCGGTGCCGTTGCCCGGGGCTCCATTCGCCGGCACCTGTTCGTGCAACTGCTCGTGGTGGCCGCCATCCTGTCCCTGGCCTTCTTCCTGATCGTGCGGGAAGTGGCGGCCCGCGCCGCCCAGGACACACAGGATGGCATCCTGGCCGCTTCGGCCACCGCCATTGCCGATTCCCTGCGTTTCGAGAATGGCGAGGTAACGCTGGACCTGCCCTATTCGGCCCTTTCCATGCTGGGGACCATCAACGAGGACCGGGTATTCTACCGCATCGTCACGGGGGAAACGACCCTTACCGGATATGATGACCTGCCCGTAGCCGCCAGCGCGCGCAGTGCGGCCGGCCCGGTCTTTGCGACCTTCAGCTACCGGGGTGACGAAGTGCGTACGGTCACCCTGGTGCGCCCGGTGGGCGGGGGCAGCACGCCGGTGCAGGTAGCGGTGGTGATTGCGCAGACCCGGCTGGGCATGGCCGCAATTTC
>JALWTJ010000423.1 GCA_027082895.1 Hyphomicrobiales bacterium
TATCGGCTCCGATGGCCAGAAAGGCAGGCACGAGGAAAAGGACCAGGGCCGTGGCAAAGGCCAGCCCGAAGATCATTGTAATGGCCATGGGAATGAGAAACTGGGCCTGCAGGCTCTTTTCGAACAGTAGCGGCACCAGCCCGCCAATGGTGGTCATGGATGTCAGCAGAACGGCCCGCAGCCGGTCCCGTGACGCCCCCACCGACGCCTCCCGCAGGCTGTCCCCCATTGCCAGCCGTTCGTTGAGGCGCGAAACGAGCACGATGGAATCATTGACAAGGATGCCCGAAAGCCCCAGCAGCCCCATCATGGAAATCATGGTCAGGTCATAGCCCAGCCAGTAATGGCCCCAGATGGCGCCCACGATGCCGAAGGGAATGATCAGCATCACCGCCAGTGGTGCCGCCCAGGAAGCAAAGGTCCATGAAATGATGACATACATCACCCCCAGCGCCACCAGGGCCCCCAGTTGCAGATCGGCAAAGGCCGCCTGTGTCTCCTTTTCCGTGCCCCCAAACGTGAAATTCACCCCGTATCGGGCGGAAAGTGCGGGAAGGTAATCGGCTTTCAGCCGCGCCAGAACATCGGCCCCCTTCGTGCCCTCCTCCACATCCGCCTTCACGGTAACGGTGGATTTTCCTTCTTCACGCAGGATGCGGGAGAAGCCGCGCCGCTCCCCGAAACTGACCACCGAGGTCAGGGGCACGAAACTGCCCTGTAGCGAGCGCACCCACAATTCGCGCAGGGCCGCAGAGCCAGTTCCCTTTAGCACCTGGCGCAGAACGATGGTGATTTCATCTTCGGACGTGGCCAGCCGGGCGACTTCGCGCCCCTCCAGCGCATCCCGGATCTGAACCCCCAGGCTCTCCAGCGTGAACCCCAGCGCCTGCCCGCGCGGCGTCAGCTTCATGGTCAGTTCCGGATCGCCATAACTGAGCGTGTCGGAAATGGCGGTCACGCCTGAAAATCCGCCAAGAATGCCCTTCAATTCCTGCGCCGCCTGCTTCAGGGTACCGGTATCGGCGCCGGAAAATGCCACCTCTATGGCGCGTCCACCCGGCCCCGCACGGGGTTCGCGCACATCGATGTTCTCGATTCCCGCCGGGTGGGGCAGTTTTTCTCGTACCGCTTTCATCAGGGCGGACGTGCGCACGCTGCGGTCCTCCGAGGGCGTCAGATACACATCGACGGATGCCCGGTTGGCGTTCTGGTCCAGTTCCGCATAGGTGGTCACCACCAGTTTTTCGCCGGCTGGTGCCAGTTCGTTTTCCGCCGTCCCGATGGCGGTTTCGATGTCACCGAATATGGATTGCATCTGTTCGGGGGAGGTGCCCGGCTGGAAATTGGCATAGATGTTGAATTGCTCGCCTTCGGCGGTCGGAAAGAAGGTGAACTTGAGATTGTCCGACAGGATCAGCCCTGCCCCCACCATGGTAATGGCCATGGCCAGGGCCACCGTTGCATAGCGCCAGCGATAGGATATGGCCGCCAGCCGGCCGAACATATGGTCCCGGAACCAGCCGAATCCGGCATCAAAGCCCCGTCGGAATCGGCCCGGCGGCCGGCGTGTTGCGGGCAGGGAATGGGCCAGGTGACCCGGCAGGATGAAGAAACATTCAATGCCGCTGGAAATCAGCACCGCTATCACCACCAGGGGCAGCGCCGCCATGATCTGGCCCACCGTGTCCCCCACCACGAGGATCGGGCCGAAGGCGGCGATGGTTGTCAGGCTGGCGGCAATGACGGGAATGGCCATGCGCCCCGCCCCCCTTATGGCGGCCACGTGCCGCGCATCGCCCATGGCGTAGCGGGTGGCGGTATGTTCCCCCACGACGATTGCATCGTCAACGATGATGCCAAGGGTCATTAGCAGGGCAAACATGGAGATGAGGTTGAGACTTTGTCCCATAAGGAACATCACGCCCAGCGTTGCCAGTATGGACACCGGGATTCCCAGCGCCACCCACAGGGCGATCCGTGCTTCAAGAAACAGGAACAGGATGACCAGCACCACCACCATTCCCGTCAGCCCGTTGTTGATCAGCAGTTTCAGGCGGTCATTGACCAGTTCCGCGGCAGCTTCGAACACGGTGATCTTGAGAGAGCGGGGCAGGGTGGGCCGTATCTCCTCAACATAGGACAGGATGGTGTTGTAGCTTTCCACCGTGTCCGAGGTAACGGCACGGAAAATGAGCAGGCGGATGGCCGGTTCCCCGCGCATGAATCCCAGGGAAATGTCGGTATTGAACCCGTCCGTTATGGTGGCGATGTCGCCAAAGGTCAGGTCTTCACCCGTGGGCAGGGTTTTCACCGGGGTGGCGGCGATCTTCTGACGGCTCACATCATCGGCAACGGCGCGCACCTGTGCCTGAAACGTCCCGGGCAGTGCCCCGGAAGGCCGGTCGTAGAGGCCCGGGCGCAGGGCGCGCGACAGGTCGTCAAGCGTCAGGTCGTACTGGCGCAACCGGGCATCATCCACCCGGATGTCCATTTCCCGGTCCCGGTAGCCGGCAAAGCCGACCTTGTCCAGGCCCCGGTCGAGCAGTCCGTCCCGTATCTCGCGGGCAAAGCGGCGCAGGGTGGATTCGGGAAAGGGGCCCGATATGCCGATGGAGGCCACGGGGTCGAAGAACTTGAACTGGGTGACTTCGGGCGCCTTGGCGCTGGCGGGCAGGTTGGAGACGGTTTCCAGTGCCGCCTTCACCTTTTCTTCCGCCGCCCGCATGTCCGTATTGCGCACGAAGGACAGGATGATGGTGGCGCTTCCCTCCTGGGCGGAGGAGGAAATGGAACTGACCCCGTCCAGAAAGCGGACCGTGGGTTCCACCACCTGCAGGATGTTCTTTTCGATATCCTCCGCCGTGGCTCCCGGCCAGGCAATGGAAACGATCACCTCCCGGATGTCCAGCGTTGGGAACAGCTGGCGTTGCAGGTGGGTTGCCCCCCACACACCGAACATGGCCATCAGGATCATCAGCAGGTTGGCCGCGTTGCGGTGCTGCACGAAGGATGCCAGCACCCCCTTCATCCGCCTGGGATTATCTGGTGCCTGCTGTGCCATTTTCGCCCTGTTCTGCCGTTTCGGCCGTCGCATCCGTTGCCGTCGTGTCTGCCGTCGGGGTTGCCGGTTCGGCTGCGCTGTCGCCGGCCTTTTCGGGCGTGTCCGGTGCCCCTTCATGCTTCACCAGCACACCGTCTCCCGCTTCGGCCAGCCGGGTCACGATGATGGATTCCCCCTCCGCCACGTCTGCCCGGATGATGACCATGTCCCCCTCCCGTTGCAGGATCGTCACCGGAACGCTTTTCATGCGCTGGTCCTGCTCGACATAAAGGATGTCGCCTTCATAGATGGCCGTTTCCGGCACCTCCAGCGCGTTGGAATAGGAGATGCCATCCATTTCCACCGAAACGAAGATTCCCGGCCGGATGGGGGTTTGCTGATCCGCATCAAGGGTGCCGAAAATTTCCACGCCCCCCTGGGACGTGTCGATCCGGGCCCCGACCCGGGAAATGGTGCCGTTTACCTGCACCGGGGTTGGCCC
>JALWTJ010000424.1 GCA_027082895.1 Hyphomicrobiales bacterium
GTTCAGAACCCGGTCGACCCCTTCCGTTTCCTCCACATCGCCGTCGCCATCAATCATGGCGGCCCATTCCGCCGCCATGGCATCGTCCGTCGAGCCGTCCCCTTCCCCCTCGCCCGCCGCGCCATCATCGCCCAGCCCGAGCGAATCATCGTTCAGGTCCAGGCCCCATTCCGCCGCCAGCTTGTCGTCTTCTTCCGGATCAGCCATCCATCCACCTGCCCAACATGCGTCCCCCTACTGAACCAGCACTTCCTTGAACAGGATGCTTTCCACCTGTACCGGATAGAGGGCCAAGTTGACCCGGCGCCGCAATTCTTCCTTGAGCCGATAGATGCCCGCCGACCCTTCAAGATCACTGCGCCGCAACTCGCGCAGATAGACCTGAAAGGCGTCCATCACCTTGGCAACCCGTGGCTCGATAGAGGCCGCCATGGTTTCATCGGCCACTTCAAGAGAAACACTCAGCTTGAGAAACTGTTCCGAACCCGCATCCGAACTCAGATTTACCGTCATGGTGGGCAGGTCATAGAAAAAGGTCGGCGGCACCTCGGCCACCGCGGAGGTTTCTTCTTCCCCGCCCCCGGAAAAGAACAGGAAATAGGCTCCGCCCCCACCCAGAAGCAGAACCAGCGCCGCCGCACCGATGATGATCAGCTTGAGCTTGCTTTTCTTGCCCCCGCCCTCTTCCTCGCCTGCGTCCGCATCGCTTTGCGCATCGGCTTTGAATTCAGCCTCGTCGTCTGTCGCATCTGCTTCTGCGGTCGCATTTTTTGCCATGATAGCGGCCTTTTGAACCTGTTTCTGCCGGCCAGCCTGCCGGTTCCAAAATTGCAGGTTTCAGCTAATCCCCGGATGGTTAACGAATGGTTACGATTTGCCCGCCAGCGGCACAATTTGCCGGGTAATTTTTGCCGCTGAAACATTTGCCGCCCCCCGAAATCGAATGAACATATTCGCCAATACATTGAAAAACAACAGAAATTCACTCTGGCACGGTCCATGCAATGTTATGGGCAGCTTCAATGCTTGGGGAAGCGGCGAAGCAAAAAACATCAATCGGGGGAATGCGCATCATGGAAAACGCGCAACTCATATCCTTGTCGCGCCAGATCGCGCTCAAACACCAGATGAGCGTGGTGGCCAACAATGTAGCCAACATCAACACGGACGGTTTCAAGGCCCAGAGCCTGCTGTTCGAGGAATATGTCATGCCCGTGGCGGCGGACAAGGACTTTGCCTTTGCAGATCAACCTCTTAGCTATACGCAGGACTGGGCAACCGCCAATGACTTTACCAATGGCGCTATCACCCGGACCGGCAACGAACTGGACATTGCCCTGCAGGGAAAGGGTTTCCTGAGCGTTCAGACCCCAGCCGGGGAACGCTGGACCCGTGCCGGCGCCCTCAAGATCGACAATACCGGCCTGCTGGTCACCGACAATGGCTATCCGGTGCTGTCCGAAGGCGGGCAGATTCGATTCGCTCCCACCGAAACCGACATCCAGTTCAACCAGGATGGCTCCATCCTGACCAGCGCCGGCAACAAGGGGTTCCTCCGACTGGTCGAGTTTGACGACCCACAGACCCTCAAACGCCAGGGGGACAATCTCTTTTCCGGCGGCACCCCCCGGGCAGCCACCGACACCGTGGTCGTGCAGGGGGCACTGGAGCGTTCCAACGTGTCCGGGGTGCTGCAGGTAGCCGAGATGATCCGGGTCAACCGCTCCTACCAGGCCATCGCCAACCTGATGGACAAGCAGGACAAGCTCCGCTCCGACGCCATAAACGTTCTGGGCAACCTTTCACGATAACCCCCAACAGGAGACCAGCCATGAAAGCACTCTATATCGCAGCCACCGGCATGGCCGCCCAGGAAAGAAACGTGGAGGTGATTTCCAACAATATCGCCAACATGCGCACCACCGGCTTCAAGCGCCAGCGGGCAGAGTTCCAGGATCTCATCTACCAGACTTACCGCCGCGCCGGCGCCCTGACCTCTTCGGCCGGCACCCAGGTGCCCGCGGGCATCGAAATCGGCTCGGGGGTCAAGACCACCACCACCGCCCGCATCATGAGCCAGGGCAGTGTCGAGCCCACCCAGAAGGAACTGGACGTGGCCATTCGCGGCGAGGGCCTGTTCGTCATCAAGCTTCCCGATGGGCGCACCGCCTACACCCGCGACGGCGCCTTCGAGCGCAACAATTCGGGCAAGCTGGTCACCATCGACGGTTACGAGGTCCAGCCCGGCATCACCATCCCGGACACGGCCCGCTCCATCTCCATTTCCGATGATGGAATCGTGGAGGCTTTTCTGGCCAATGATTCCACCGCCACCCAGCTGGGCCAGCTGCAACTGGCCCGTTTCGTCAACAAGACCGGACTGGAATCCATGGGCAACAACCTGTTTCTGGAAACCGGTGCCAGCGGCAGCCCCCAGATCGGTGTGCCCAATTCGGAAAATTTCGGCGGCACCCTGCAAGGGTTTCTGGAACTGGCCAACGTGAACGCGGTGACCGAAATCGCCGACCTGATCGCCGCCCAGCGCGCCTACGAAATGAATTCACGGGTTGTCTCGGGGGCCGACCAGATGATGGCCTCCGTCTCCCAGCTCCGCTAGCGTGAAGGAAACTGACCGATGAAACGCCTTTTCCCGCACATTTTCCCTGTACCCCTGCTGGCCGCCCTGAGCCTGTTGGTCATTGCCCTTTCATCCCCCGCCATCGGCGCCCCGGTGCTGCGCGATTCCGTTACCGTTGATTCCGATATCGTGACGGTGGGCGACATGTTCGAAAATGCCGGAATCAATGCCGAGCGGGCCATGTTCCGCAGCCCTGCCCCCGGCACGGTCGGTCAGGTTTCCCTTGAAAACATCCGCATCGCGGCCGCCAAGGTCGGCGTCACCGAATTTGAAAATCCCGGTCTGTTCAACGTCAGCGTCGCCCGCACCGGCATTGCCGTGGACATCCCCATGCTGCAGGATCTGGTCACCAGGGATCTGGAAGCACGCGGCACCATCCTGCGCGGCACCCGTGTACAGATGGTCCCGGATACGACGCCCTCCAGCCTGTTCGCCCGCAACACCGCCAATCCCGTCACCCTGACCAGCCTGCAATACCAGCCCGTCAACCACCGTTTCACGGCCCGCTTCAACGTGGCAGGTCAGCCCCGCCCCCTGGACATCTCCGGACGGCTGGAATTCTCCATTCTCGCCCCCCACCTCACCCGCAACCTGTCTGCCGGTACCATCCTGAAACCGCAGGACATCGAAATGCGGGAAATCCCGGCCCGCTTTGCCGCCGCCAACGGCGTGCCCACCCTTGACCAGCTGGTGGGCCAGCAACTGGTGCGCAACCAGCTTTACGGCGCCGTCCTGTCCCTGCGCGATGTGGCCAGGCCCACCCTGATCAGCCGCAACCAGGTCATCACCCTGTTCTATCGCGCCGGGCCCATGACCCTGACCGTCAAGGGGCAGGCCCTGGCCGACGCCGCACAAGGAGAAAGCATTTCGGTGCTCAACCTGATGTCCAACACCGTCATACA
>JALWTJ010000425.1 GCA_027082895.1 Hyphomicrobiales bacterium
CACTTCCTCCCGGTGTGGCGGGCTTTTTCGTTGCGGGTATCCCGGCAGCAAGGTGTCAGAGGGGCGGGATCAGAACGGGTTCCAGGTGGCCTGGGGGGTGAACTTGAGGTAGCCCACATTGATCCCGAGGCGTGCGCCGACACCGGAGCGGATGGGAACGATGACAACATTGTCCCGTTTCATGACCGTCATGCCTACCCCGCCGATGAAATAGGCGGTGCCCTGAACGGCGGGATAGCGGCCATAGACATCGTTCACGGTGGGCAGGTTGTAGACCAGCATCATGACCTGTGAGCCATCGGCGCCCGCATCAAAGCCCACCGTGGGCCCCTGCCAGAATATGTCGCGCTGGCCCACGTTGCGGGTATACATGGTTCCTTCGCCATAGCGGACGCCACCAATCAGCGCGGCGGACCCTTCCTGGCCCAGAATATAGGCATTTGGCAGGCCGTATTGGGAGGTGGCCTTTTCCACCACCGAGGCCAGCCCCTGGGAAATGGAGCCGAAGAACTGGGAGCCGGCATCGACCAGTTCCTGGGCGGAATAGGTATCGGAAAGGGTTCCCTGGGCATGGGCCGGCCGGGGCAGGGCCATCAGGCCGAGGAAGGTGAGCGCAAGCCCCATCCACAGGGTGAGGAGAAAGCGGGAAACGGGACGTCTGACAAAGGGAAATGACATGGGACCAACCTTGGGTTTTTGACCGATGTGATGCCGGCAAGGACGGCGGGACGTGACAGAACATGCTGGCGGGCAAGGACGGGGGGACAGGGGCAGGACTTTGGAAAGTCGTTTGCCTTTGGCAGGTCGCTTGCTTTAGCAAGTCGTTTACCAATGTCTCATCATTAGGCCTTAGATTCGCTGTTCCGTGCACAATGCAAAGCTCAATCACGGCAATGATGCGGCAAATCGGTAAACAAATCTTGACGATAATCTTGCACCTGTTTCCCGGACGGGCAATTGCGGCGCTTGGCGGAGCCGTTCTGGCGGGTCTTTTTTCCTGTCTGCCCGTTGCTGTTGCCAGCACGGAGCGCCTGCAGCACGAGGTGGTGGTGGACCCCCTGACAGGGGTGGCGCTCGGGGGATATGATGCGGTTTCCTATTTTACCGAATCGTCCCCCCTGCCCGGGCGGGGCGATTTCGAGGTGATATGGAAAGATGTGCCATGGTATTTTGCCAATGAGGCCAACATGGAGGTCTTTCGCAAGGCGCCGGAGGTGTATGCGCCACAATTTGGTGGTCATGGTGTGATGAGTTTGGCGCGCGGCTTCTTTTCGGATGGCAACCCGCAAATCTACGAGGTGTTGGACAATCGTCTTTATCTTTTCTATTCGTTTTCCAACCGGGCGGCATTCGAGTTGGCGAACAAGACGGCACGGCTTCAGGCCCTTCGCAACTGGGCGCTGCTGACCGGGGCGGATGATCCCTTGAAGCAGTAGGAACGTTGTTTTTGCGGGGGCCGAGAAACCGCGGCATTCCGGGTGGTTCCACCGGGAAAATTTTTGAGAAACCTTTTGGGAAGTTGGAGAAACCGATGGTTGATATTGTCACCCTGGATGCGCCGGATCTGGCCGCCATGCTTTGTTCGCGGATTTGCCATGATCTGATCAACCCGGTTGGGGCGATCGGTAACGGGCTGGATGCGCTGGAGGATCCAGCGCAGGAATCCATGCGCGATCTGGCGGTGGACCTGATCAAGGGGGCGTCCCGGCAGGCCCTGGCGAAGCTGGAATTTGCCCGGCTGGCCTATGGGGCATCGACCACGGCGGGAACCGAATTCGATACGCGGGAATGCGAGAGGGTGGCCCAGCTTTTCTATTCCATCGAGAAGGCGGACCTGAAATGGGATTTTGATCCGGTCATGCTGCCCAAGAACACTGGCAAACTGTTGATGAACATGTTGCTGATCGCCTCCGAATCCGTTTTCCGGGGGGGATTGGTGACAGTGCGCGTGCATGGGGAGCCGGGCAGGGAGAGCATCGAGATCGAGGCGGTCAGTGATCCGGAAAAACGCCAGAAAACGCTCATTCCTGCCGGTGTGGAAGCCTATATCAGCGGTGAGGTGGAGGAAGTGACGGCCCGGGAAATCCAGCCCTTTTATACCGGGCTTCTGGCCCGCATGGTCGAAAAGGATCTTGCGGTTTCCCTTGAAGGGGCAACCTTCCGCTTTACCGCCCGGCCGCAATCCGTCTGAAGCGGCCTGCCCGGATTGTTACTTTTTCAGCCAGCGGGTCAGCAGGGCGCGCAAAAGCCATTGCTGGTCGTCGCTGTTGCGGGTTGCGCCTGAATAAAGGCCGGTCACGACGTGATAGAAAAAGGCCAGAATGCCCTGGGTATAGACGTTGACGCTGACGCTTCTTGTCAGTGCCCGGACGGAAATCAGATAGGAAACAGTGTCTTGCAGGGCGGTGTCCAGGCCCAGGCAGACTTCGTACAGACGCAGGGCCGAGCTGCCGCCGCGCAGTTCGCTCTGGTTGAGAAAGATGCGCGTGAAGTCACGGTGGGTGGCAAACAACGCCAGCCACGGGGTGAGCAGGTCGGCGATGATGTCTACGGCATCTGTTCCTTCCAGCTGACGGACGCGGGCTTTTGTCTGGTGCAGCAGTTCTTCAAGCTCGGAAATTCTGACGGCGGTCAGAAGGTTCGCCTTGTCGGGGAAATGCACGAAGACGGTTCCCTTGGCCACCCCCGCGCTGCGGGCGATTTCATCCACGGACACGTTTTCATATCCATCCGCGTCAAACAGGGTGCGGGCAACGGCCATGATCTTCTCTTGGGTGATCCGGCTGCGTTTTTGCGGTCGTGCGGCCATTTCCCTTGTCCCTGACCCCTGTCCGGGGATGTGATTCGCCTGGCTGTGACAGGGTGATGATTTCACAGAACATGACCGTGGTCAAATTCAGATCGAATCGTGAAGCGGTTCTCTCTCGCGAAAGCGGGATTGCCCGGGTTGCCGGATTTTTCATGCCCGTTGCGGGTTGTAGTTGCTTCGTGCCGGATCGCGTGCCACCGATAACCGGTGCCCACTTATCGGTGACACGCCGTAGGTACGAATACGGGGACAGCGGGAACCGCAATATTTCATTAACCGCGAGTGGCACAGGCTGGCCGCGCATCAATGCATGGCTCGTGCCATGGGGTGCACCTGTTCCGCCGGATGTTTTCATGAAAACGGGTCGCGGAATGGTTGGTGGGGTGGGTGATCCGCCCGGGATGACGTGCGCAATGGATGAATGACCCGATGGATGATTTGCTAGGTGAATTTCTGGTTGAAACCACGGAAAGCCTCGAGGTGGTGGACAGTGAACTGGTGCGTTTTGAACGGGAGCCGAACAATTCGGAAATCCTGGATAACGTGTTCCGGCTGGTGCATACCATCAAGGGGACGTGCGGTTTTCTCGGGTTGCCGCGGCTGGAGGCCCTGGCCCACGCGGCGGAAACCCTCATGGGCACCTATCGGGACGGGGCCGAGGTTACCGGCGAAGGGGTATCCACGATCCTGAA
>JALWTJ010000426.1 GCA_027082895.1 Hyphomicrobiales bacterium
GCCATCGCCGTGGAACACGACCCCAACTATCTCTCCATCATTCGTGCCCAGGCCGCCAAGCCCCAGCCCACGGCCGCCGATGCCATCTCCGCGGCGACCCGCCAGACCGCCGAAACCCTCGACCTGTCCGCCATCGTCACCTACACTTCCTCGGGTTCCACCGGCCTGCGCGCGGCCCGTGAACGTCCCTCCAAACCCATCATTGCCCTGTCACCCAAACTGTCCACGGTGCGTCGCCTCTCCCTCGTCTGGGGCCTGCACTGCATCCAGACCGAAGATGCCCAGGATCTTGAAGACATGGTGGACAGGGCCTGCGCCATTGCCTACTCGGAAGGCTTTGCCCGGCCCGGCGACCGCATTGCCATCACCGCCGGCGTCCCCTTGCGCACGTCCGGCTCCACAAACATGTTGCGCATTGCCTTTGTCGATCAGGACGGCACCGGTTCCTCCTGATCGGAATGCCCCCGGCGCCCCTGCACCGACAGGCGCCGCCCCAAAAAACGGTTCGCTTGCAAAGAAAAAGGGCCCGCACCAGGTGCGGACCCTTTTTCACATACCGGTACAAGGCGAAATCCGGCTCACCCCTGGCGAGCCTTGAAGCGCTTGTTGACCTTGTTGATGATGTAATAACGGCCCCGACGGCGCACCAGCTTGTTGTCCCGGTGCCGCCCCATCAGCGCACGAAGCGAATTACGAACTTTCATGACCCGAACCCTTCATTCAAAAAAAACAGGCGCCTTCTTGCGCCCGCAGGAAACTCGAGCCGGAACATATGGCCATTGCCGGGGCCTGTCAATGTACCAATTTGCCCTGTCGAAACGGGCATGGCACCGCGAGATACGGGTTTGTTCGTGCCCTGCCGTTTACGCCACCCCCAACACGCACCGCTAGGCTGACACCTGCAGGTTTCCCTTGCTCCGGTGCGCGCCCGAACGGTGTGAAAGATCCATGGGGAGGGAGCCCGCCGGACAAAGAGACCGCGGAGATCGCCATGCGCATTCTGGACATGTCCCATCTCACCATCCTGGTGGCGGACCCCAACCCCTACATGACGAAAATCATCCGCGCCATGCTGCGCGGCTTTGGCATCACCCGCATTCGCGAAGCCTCGGACGGCGCCGCCGCACTGGAAGAATTCAAGACCCAGTCCATCGACATCGCGATTTTTGACTATGCCCTGACCACCCTTGACGGTATCGAGTTGACCGAACTGCTGCGGGCCGACGAACATTCCCCCCATCGCTTCGTTCCCATCATCATGCTGTCTGCCTATACCGAGAAAAAACGGGTGGAAGCCTCGCGGGATGCCGGAATTACCGAATTTCTACGCAAGCCGTTATGCGCACGCGACCTGTACCTGCGGCTGGTCGAAGTGATCGAAAACCCGCGCGAATTCGTCCAGTCGAACCACTATTTCGGACCGGACCGGCGCCGCAGCAAGAATAACGCCGCCTACAAGGGCCCCGACCGCCGACAGGAATTCGCCAAGATCGGCTGAGCCATCGGCCACGCCAACGATATGGAGCGATGCAAAAATGAAGCACCGCTCCTTCAGCACTTCATCCGATCCGCGATCGGACAAGAAGTCATTTTTCCGGGAAATGACACGCCACCAGATGATCCCTGCCATGGGAAACGAAGGCGGGACGTTCCAGGGCGCATTTTTCCTGTGCCCGCGGGCAGCGCGTACGGAACACGCACCCCGAAGGCGGTGAAAGCGGCGAAGGCAATTCCCCCTCGATCAGGGTGACATGGCGCGAGCGTTCCACTTCCGGATCAGGAATCGGCACCGCGTCAATCAGCAGATTGGTATAGGGGTGCATGGGTCGGGCATACAGTTCATCACTGCTGGCCAGTTCCATGGCATTGCCCAGATAAAGAACCAGGATGCGATCGGACACATGCTTGACCACGCTCAGATCGTGGGCAATGAAAATCAGGGACAGCCCCATTTCCTGCTGCAGTTCCTTGAGAAGGTTGATCACCTGCGCCTGAATGGAAACGTCCAGCGCCGAAACCGGCTCATCGCAGATGATCAGCTTGGGCTCCAGAATCAGCGCCCGGGCGATCCCGATGCGCTGGCACTGGCCGCCGGAAAATTCGTGCGGATAGCGATTGACCAGATTGGGCAGCAGCCCCACCTTGTCCATCATGGCCCGCACCCGCTCCTTCACCTCCCTTTTCGGGGTGCGGGGATAATGGGTCTTGAGCGGCTCGGCAATGATCTCCCCGATATTCATGCGTGGATCCAGCGAGGCCAGCGGATCCTGAAAGATCATCTGGATTTCCTTGCGGTGCGACCGCATGGCGGAACGGCTCAGCCGGGTGAGATCGTCCCCCAGCCACACGATGCTTCCTCCCGTGGTGGGAACAAGGGAAATGATGGCCCGGGCCAGCGTGGATTTTCCGCAGCCACTCTCCCCGACCACTCCCAGGGTTTCCCCCCGCTTCAGATCGAAACTGACCCCGGCCACCGCATGCAGCTTCAGGGGGGGCGTCCAGGGCATGGCCCCGTCCGGCTTCACGTTGAAATCGACCTTGACGTCCTTCACCTGCAACAGGGTCTGCTGATCCGCCATCACGCCACTCCCTCGATATATTCCCGCGACCGGAAGCAGGCCCGCAAACGCCGGTCGTCCCCCTCCGGTTTCAATTCCGGCATGGTCGAATGGCACTGCTCCTCAACGAATCCGCACCGGGGGGCGAACGGGCACCCGGAAGGAAGAGCCATCATGTTGGGCGGATTGCCCGGAATGGTCATCAGCTCATCCGTGTCCGTATCCAGCCGGGGAACCGCGCTGAGCAGGCCCAGCGTATAAGGATGGGAGGGCGACGCAAAAATGCCGGCGGTGGAACCATATTCCAGCACCCGGCCCCCATACATGACCAGCGTGTTTTCACACGCCCCCGCAACCACCCCCAGGTCATGGGTAATCAGGATGATCGCGGTGCCAAAATCCTTCTGCACCTGGCGCAGCAATGCCATGATCTGCGCCTGCACGGTCACGTCCAGCGCCGTGGTCGGCTCATCGGCAATCAGCAGCTTGGGCTGGCACAAAAGCGCCATGGCAATCATGATCCGCTGACGCATTCCCCCCGAACATTCATGGGGAAAACGATTGATCACGCTGGCCGCATCGGCCAGTTGCACCGCATCCAGCATGCGAATGCTCTGGGCAACAGCCTCGGAGCGACTGACCCCCTTGTGCAGTTCCAGCACCTCCACCATCTGGTCCCGCACCCGCATGTAAGGGTTGAGAGAGGTCATGGGGTCCTGAAAGATCATGGAAATCTGGTTGGCCCGTATCCGGTTCAGCTCATCTTCCTTCAGGCCGATGACCTCGGTACCTTCGAACTTCACAGACCCCGTGGCCGTGCCGTTTTCGGCCAGAAGCCCCATGATGGAAAAGACCGCCTGGCTCTTGCCCGACCCGCTTTCCCCCACGATCGCCAGCGTCTCGCCCTTTTCCACGTCAAAACTGATCTTGT
>JALWTJ010000427.1 GCA_027082895.1 Hyphomicrobiales bacterium
GGAACATCAGCACCGCCAATGCGCTGCCGGTTCCGAAATCGGAGTTGCCGGCGCTGACCGAACCGAAAGCGGTACGGTAGAACAGCAGGCCCAGCATGTCGGTGGAATAGGCCGGGGAGCCTTCCAGATCGCCCATGATGTAGGGAATTTCAAACCAGTTGAACGACCCGATAAAGGTCAGCACGACAATGATTGTCACGGCCGGGGCCATCAGGGGCCAGATGATGTCGCGCGCAATGCGCCATTCGCTGGCTCCGTCCAGACGCGCCGCCTCCAGCAGGTCCTTGGGGATGCGGTGAATGGCGGCCAGAAAGACCAGGGTGGGGAAACCGACCCAGTGCCAGGTGTTGACGATCATCATGGAGGGCAAGGCGGTTTCAGGAAGCCCCAGCCAGGGCAAGGCCCAACTGTCCAGCCCCACCAGGCGCAGGAAATTGTTGACCAGCCCGAAAATGGGATTGAGGAACAGTTTCCACTGGAAGCCGATGATCACGGTGGAAAGAATGACGGGCAGGAAATAGACCACCTGATAGAACCGGTAGCCTCCGGGCTCGCGTGCCAGCAGCATGGCCAGCACGAGAGCCAGCCCGTTCTGCATGATCATCAGGGTGATGAACACTTTCACATTGTTGAAAAAGGCGTTGAACAGAAACTTGTTCTGGGAGGGGTCCAGCAGGATATGCCGGAAATTTTCCAGTCCCACGAAATCGCCGCGCACCAGCCCGTCCCAGTCATAGACGGAATAAAGAACCGCCGAGCCCATGGGCACGAAGACAAAGACGAACATGACCAGGGCGGGAGGAACAAGGAGAAAGGCGATCCACAGGGATCGCATGCGCCGGCGGTGGGCAATGGCGTCTTGAAACTTGCTGTCCGGACTCATGCCATGCTCCTTACCTCATGGCCCTGTCATCGGGACCGAACAACTGGGCCTGCTTGAAGCTGAACGTTGCCTCAATCCGGTCGCCCACTTCAACCTTCTTGTCTCCGGCTGCGTGCACCAGCACTTCACGTTCCGCAGGGGTGCGAACATAGATCACGGTTTCCCCTCCCAGCCGTTCCACCGCGAACACTTCACCGGCAAAGGCGCCATCCTTTTTCCGGCCCACCGAAAGGTGTTCGGGCCGTACGCCAAGGGTTGCCTTGTCCCCCGGCTTTACCGGACCGGCCCAGGGGAATGTCAGTTCAAGGCCATCACCGAAATCCGCTGAAATGGACGTGTCATCCGTAGCGGTGATCTTGCCGTCAAAGAAATTCATGGCCGGCGAGCCGATGAACCCGGCAACAAACTTGTTGTCCGGCTTGTGGTAGAGATCCAGAGGAGCGCCTACCTGTTCAACAACACCGGCGCGCAGCACCACGATCTTGTCGGCCATGGTCATGGCTTCCACCTGGTCGTGGGTCACATAGATCATGGTGGCATCAAGGGACCGGTGCAGATTTGTCAACTCGATGCGCATCTGCACGCGCAGCTTTGCATCCAGATTGGAAAGAGGTTCATCGAACAGGAACACGCGCGGGTCACGCACGATGGCCCGCCCGATCGCCACTCGCTGGCGCTGACCGCCCGACAGGGCCTTGGGTTTGCGATCCAGCAGATCGGTCAGTTGCAATATTTCGGCCGCATGGCGCACCTTGCGCTCTATTTCCTGCTTGCTTTCTTTTGCTACGCGCAGGGAATAGCCCATGTTCTGGGCCACGGTCATGTGGGGATAAAGAGCGTAGGACTGGAAGACCATGGCCAGACCGCGCTGGGCGGGGGGCAGGTGATCGATACGTTCGCCATCAATGTACATTTCGCCGCTGGTCAGTTCTTCCAGGCCGGAAAAAAGGCGCAGCAGGGTGGATTTTCCGCACCCGGAGGGGCCGACGAAAACCACGAATTCCTTGTCGTCAATGCTCAGATTGACATCACGGATAACCCTGGTTTCGCCAAACTGCTTGCAAACGGAACGCATCTCGATGGTTGCCATGATCAACTGCCTCGTTCGATTTGGGGGCATCCGGTTTTTTCAACATTGCCGTGTCCGGCAAGGCCGGGGCGAAACATGTCCGCCCCGGCAGGTCTTGACCAAAGGAGAGACTATTCAGCCGCCTTGATGCCGTCGCTGACTTCCTTGGCCACTTCGGCGGGAGTCTTGGTGCCGGCATACAGCTCCTGCAGACCGTTCTGCAGCAGGGTCGAACCTGTAGGCTTCTTGAAGCGGAAGGCGACCAGCATGATGTAGGGCGTTTCATGCTCATGGAACGCGATCACCTTGGACAGCATGGGATCGGAGGAGGTGACACCTGCGATGGTGGACACGTTACCCAGCTTGTCCGTCAGCATCTGGCCAAACTGCTTTGTGGCGGTGAAGCGGATGAACTCAAGGGCGGCTTCCTTGTTGGGGGAAGCAGCATTGACGCCATAGCCACCGTCAAGGAAGTCGGCAACCATGCGCACACCGCCGGGTTCGGCTGCCGGTCCGGGCATGATGTCGAAGTTGATTCCGGCATCCTTGAAGCCATTGATTTCCCAGGAGCCACCGACGAACATGGCGGCCTGTCCGGCCATGAAGAGCTGCTTCATGGTCGCATAATCGACGGCCTGATAGCCGGCGGGCAGATAGTCCTTCAGCTCCAGCATCTTTTCGAGTGCCCCGACATAACGGGGATCTTCGAAATCCGTGGAACCGGAGGTAACTTCGTCGAAGAAGCTTTCACCATAGAAGTTGGGCATGAAGGCGCCGGACATGACTTCGACGGTCCAGCCATCCTTGGTGCCGTTGGCAAGGGGCGTGATGCCGGCGGCCTTCAGCTTGTCGGCGGCGGCCTTGAACTCGTCCCATGTGGCGGGGGGCGTGATGCCGTTGGCATCGAAAATGTCCTTGTTGTAATAGACAAGGATGGTCTGGGTGGCAAAGGGCACGGCATAGACATGCCCATCAGCCCGCAGGGTGGTGCCGCGAAGGGATGTCGGGCTGATCAGTGACAGATCAACCTTTCCGTCCAGAGGCTCCAGGTAGCCCGGCTTGGCGATGGTTTCCAGGCTGCCATAGGAGCGGGTATGCATGATGTCCGGACCTTCGCCACCGGCCAGTGCCGTGGTCAGAATGGTGTTGTAGCTCTTGGCCTCATGGGCGGTGAATGTCACCTTGATGTCCGGATGGGTCTTTTCGAACTCGGCGATCATTTCGTTATAGGCCTGCACGTCTTCCTGGCGCCAGCTCCAGAAGCTGAGCTCCTGGGCGAGGGCCGATCCGGTGATGGCCATGGCGGCCCCCACGATCAGCGCCCGGGCGGCAAATGCTTTGGTTTTCTTCATTGGAACGTTCTCCCTTTCGAGTCCCTGTTGGATGCCGGGGCGCCAGAAAGGGCATGGCCCTTCCCTCACCCTGCACCCGTTGCCAAATTCCGAAGTACCAAGGACACAAAACCGCCGGCACTTCTGAAATCCTGCCAAGAATATTAAATTCTTAATTTACGTTGTCAACAAATAAAAAATTACCT
>JALWTJ010000428.1 GCA_027082895.1 Hyphomicrobiales bacterium
GAGCAGGGGCGGGGGCGGGGCTGGATCAGCTAAGGGGCAGGGGAAGGAAAATCCCCGGTACAAACAACCGTCGCGCGGCATGAAAAGGTTCAAGAAAAACCTGCCCCGTCGGATTTTCGGACGGGGCAGGAGGTATTTCATTGTCGGTTGTGCAGCGATCAGAACTGGGCACTTTCCGTGGAACCGGCCATGGCAACCGTGGATGACTTGCCCTGGCCGATGGCCAGTGCCACCGCATCAAAATAGCTTGTTCCCACTTCCCGCTGGTGCCGGGTGGCGCTGAACCCCTGATCTTCGGCGGCAAATTCACGCTGCTGCAGCTTGCTGTAGGCCTTCATGCCGTCCCGGGCATAGTCGCGCGCCAGCTCGAAGGTGGTCAGGGACAGATTGTGAAAACCGGCAAGGGTAATGAACTGGTACTTGTACCCCATGGCGCCCAGTTCGCGCTGGAAACAGGCCATGTCCGCAGCGTCCATATGCTTGGCCCAGTTGAACGAGGGCGAGCAGTTATAGGCCAGCATCTGGTCCGGATAGGCTTTCTTGATGGCCTCGGCGAAGCGGCGGGCATCCTCCAGACTGGGGGTGGATGTTTCGCACCAGATCAGGTCCGCATAGGGCGCATAGGCCAGCCCGCGGGCAATGGCACATTCAAAGCCGCCATTGAGCCGGTAGAATCCTTCTTCCGTGCGCTCGCCCGTAATGAACGGGGCGTCATACTCGTCCACGTCCGAGGTGATCAGGCGCGCTGCTTCCGCATCCGTGCGTGCCATGATCAGGGTGGGGACTCCCATCACGTCGGCCGCCAGCCGCGCCGCATTCAGGGTCTTGATGAAGGAACGGGTGGGCACCAGCACCTTGCCGCCCAGATGGCCGCACTTCTTTTCCGAGGCCAGTTGGTCCTCGAAATGGACCGCCGCGGCCCCCGCCTCGATCATGGCCTTCATCAGCTCGAACACGTTGAGTGCCCCGCCGAAACCGGCTTCCGCGTCGGCAATGATCGGCACCATGAAGTCGTGGTCGGTGGTGTCAATGCCATCATGGCGTTCCATGGTCTGGATCTGGTCGGCCCGCTGCAGGGCCTTGTTGATCCGCCGGACGACGCCGGGCACGCTGTCCACCGGGTAAAGGCTCTGATCCGGGTACATGTTGCCCGAACTGTTGGCGTCCGCTGCCACCTGCCATCCTGACAGGTAGATGGCCTTCAGGCCCGCCTTGACCTGCTGCACCGCCTGGTTGCCGGTGAAGGTGCCCAGCGTGGGAACGAAATCCTCGCTGTGCAACAGCTCCCACAGGCGGCGCGCCCCGTTTTCCGCCAGCGTATACTGGATGGGAAGGCTCCCCTGCAGGCGCGCGACATCCTCGGGGGTGAAGGTGCGTTGAATCGTGTCCCAGCGGTCCGGCGCCCAGTCCGGGGTGGCAAAACCGCTGTCATTGTTTCGTGTGGCGCGTTTGAGCATCGTTTCGGCTTTCTTTTCAGATGTATCTGTCTGGGTGTCGGTTTCAGGCGGACATGCCGGTGGAGCGGCGGAACGTGGCCGCGACCATGGCGCGCCCCTCGAACAGTTCCGTGGCGCTGGCTTCCGGCGACCTGTCGGTGGGGGCATGTTCCTCGCAAAAGGCAAAGCTGTGCCGGGCCACCGGGCCGGTAATGGCATAACCCTGGGCCCCCAGGCCCCGGGCACGGAACTGGCCCATCACCGCCTGAAGTGTCGGTGCGATGAGAGTGACATATTCCTCTGTTCCGCCGGAATCGCGTTGAGGTTCGTGCTGTGTCATGGTTCCCTCCCGGGTTGTGCGTGTTGATGTTTGTAAAGATTTGACAAACCGCCATCAAATGCAACAATATTCGCCAACACCGTCTGTTGCATTGTAAATTTCAGAAAATCAGCGCACCCATGTTTGTAAATTTTTGTAAAAGACTGTCGTCATGACCATGGAAACCCCGCAGATAGGCGCCCGTGTGCGCCGCCTTCGCCGCCAAAGACATGTGGCCCAGGCAGAATTGGCTGCCGCCATCGGCATATCGGCAAGTTATCTCAACCTGATAGAGCATAACCGGCGCACGGTAACGGTGCCCCTGCTTCTCAAGCTGGCCGGATATTTCGGCATCGAGGCGGGAGAACTTGCCCAGAGTGACGATTCCCGGCTGGCCGGGGACCTGATGGAGGTCTTCGGCGATGACATGTTCGCCGACCTTGATCTGACCAACCAGGATATTCGTGATCTTGCCCGCACCAACCCCGTAGCGGCCCGTGCCACCCTGCACCTGTTCGACAAGTTTCGTGAATTGCAGGGGGAGCAGGGGGAGCAACGGGAGGCGGCGCATGCCCCCTCCCGCAACGTGACCGGGCGTATCTATCACGGTGCAACCGATGCCATTTCGGATTTCGTGCAGGAAAATGCCAACCATTTCCCGGCGCTGGAGGAGGCAGCAGAACGGGTGCGCCAGGATATCGACGCAGCTTCTGACATTTTTGAAACCGGCCTGCGCACCTACCTGCGCAACGTGTTCGGCATGGACTGGCGCCTTGCTTCCCTGCCAGACGGTATTGCCCGCCGCGTGAGCGAGGATGGCCGCACCATCGAAATTTCCGACACGCTACCCCCCGAAACAGTGCAGTTCTCGGTCTGCCACCATCTGGGACTGATGGCGGCGCGCTCGGAAACCGAACAGATCATTGCCCAGAGCACCTTGCCCGGCAATGATGCCCCCGCCCTGGCCCGCAACGTGCTGGCCTCCTATTTCGCCGCGGCCCTGATCATGCCCTATGCCCCCTTTCTCAAGGCGGCGCAGATCAACCGCTACGACGTGGAAAGGGTGGCCCGCCAGTTCGGTGCCAGTTTCGAGCAGGTCTGCCACCGCATGACGTCCCTGCAACGACCCGGTGCCAGCGGTATCCCCCTGCATCTGGTGCGCACGGACATTGCCGGCAACATTTCCAAGCGTTTTTCCCTGTCCGGGATTCACATTCCCCGCCATTCGGGGGCCTGTCCGCGCTGGAACGTCTATTCCGCCTTCCTGCAGCCCGGCCAAATCAATATCCAGTTGTCCCGCATGCCCGATGGGGAAACCTATTTCTGCATTGCCCGTTCCTATGCCAAAGGAAGTTTTCGGCATCACGCCCAGTTGCGTCACTTGTCGGTAGGGTTGGGCTGCCACATCTCCCATGCTTCAAAGTTGATCTATTCCGATGGAATTGATCTGAAAAACGAAGCACGCGTGGTGCCGATCGGTGTCGGATGCCGCATCTGCCCGCGCCAGTCCTGTGAGCAGCGCGCCCATCCGCCCGCCGACCATCGGTTCAATCTCAGCGATGCCGAACGGGGCGAGAGCCTTTATGCCCGCATCTGAAGGGGGGCATGGACTTGCAAGGGCAGGGGAGACCGCCCGGGCAGGTGCGCAGGAAAAATCGCTTTAACGGGGGGAAAGGTGGACCCGTCCGCCGCCTTCGTGGAGACCGGGTG
>JALWTJ010000429.1 GCA_027082895.1 Hyphomicrobiales bacterium
TTGACAACCTGACCCGGGCGGAAAAGCAGCTGGCCAACATGCTGGTGGAAAACTATCCCGCCTCCGGGCTGGGAAGCATCACCGAGCTTGCCCGCAAGGCGGGGGTGTCCACCCCCACGGTGGCCCGTCTGGTGCAAAAGCTCGGCTACCGGGGATTTTCCAGTTTTCAGCAGGAGTTGCGCAACGAAGTTGCCGCACGGATTTCAAACCCGATCCAGCGCCATGAAAGCTGGGCGGGCAATGCGCCCGACGAACATATCCTGAACCGGTTTTCCGATGCCGTTTCCACCAACATTCGCCAGACCTTTTCGCGCATCCGCCCCGAACAGTTCGATGCCGTCTGTGCACTGCTGGCCGATACCGGGCGTTCCCTGCGCATCGTGGGCGGGCGGATTTCCCGTTCCCTGGCGGATTACTTTTTCACCCACATGCAGGTGATTCGACCCGATGTCACCCACATGACATCCAATTCCAACGCCTGGCCCCACTATATCCTCGACATGAAAGATGGTGACATCCTGGTGATGTTCGACATGCGCCGCTATGAAAACGACCTGCGGCGCCTCGCCGAAATGGCGCAGGAGCGGGGGGTGCGGATCATCCTTTTCACCGATCAGTGGGGCTCCCCCGTATCCGCTTTCGCCCATGAAAAGTTCAATGCCCACAACGAAGTGCCATCGGCCTGGGACAGTTCGCTGGTTACCATGCTGTTGCTGGAGGCCATCATTGCCCAGGTGCAGCAGATCAACTGGGACCAGACGCGCAACCGCATGAAGACCCTTGAAACCCTGTTCGACCGCACCCGCATGTTCCGCAAGTTTACCTGATCCCCTTGTTCGCGGTGCGCCCGAAACCCAAGGTCGGGATCAGTTCTTCTCCACCGGCTTTGAGCGCATCAGGGCCACGGTTTCCCGCTCCGCCCGCTTGCAGCGCACCGGGGGCAGTCCTCTGTCCAGCAGCGCCAGGTCTTCCAGCACCATGTCCCCCATTTCCTTGAATGCCACATCGAGCGCCCCGGCCCGGTGCGCCGAACGGATGAACCCCTTCAATGTTCGCGCCCGGTGGTCCTTTGGCAGGGGTTCCGTGGGAAAGACGTCGCTGGCAGCAACGATATGCCCGCTTTCCACCGCATCCAGCAGTGCGCCGAAATCGGCGACTTCTGCCCGGCTGAGAAGGATCAGGGCCGCCCCCTTCTTCATGGAAGCAAAGGCGGCGCGGTCCAGAAAGCCCTTGTTTTCGCTGGTGACCGCCGCCACCACGAAAACGAAATCCGATTCTTCCAGAACGGCATCCAGCCCGGCCGGTTCCACCCCGTTTTCGCGCAGGATGGAGTCGGGCAGCCACGGGTCGTGGGCGAAAATGTCCACGTCGAAGCCGCAAAGGACCCTGGTCAGCGCCCGCCCCAGCTCACCGAAGCCGATAATTCCCACCCGGGAGCCGGACAAAAGCCGTGCCTGCCCGTTGCCCTCCCCGCCCCATCTTTCCCGGCCAGCACGAAAATCAGCATCCGCCTGCGTGATGCCGCGCGCCAGGTCAAGCGCCAGACCCAGCCCGAGTTCGGCCACCGGGCGGGCAAACACCCTGCCGGTGGTCACGACATGAACGCCCCGCCGGAACAGCAGGTCGTAATCCATGTTGTTGAGCAGATTGCCTTCCACGTTGAAGATGCACCTCAGGGATGTCATCTTTTCCAGCATAGAGGCCGGCAGCGCGGGCTGCCCGATCACGTAGCGGATCCGGCCAAGGGTTTCATCGCTGATGTCAGGGAGTTCCTCGGGCTCCAGTTGCAATAGCTGATAGTTGGCCAGCAACTCATGGCAGGCCTGATCGGAAAAAATCAGACGCAACGAGCGCGGATGGGGAACACACAAGATGAGTGGCGTTTCTTTCATGGCCTGATCCGACCCCCCCAACGTCGTCCATACGCAATTATGCGCACCGTGCCAGTCACATGCCCCGTCCGGGAATGTCGCACATTTTTCAGGTGACCGCCATTCAATTTTCACCGCAGGGCCGCTTCGATATTTCCCCCGTCCACGGTCATGACATGGGCGGTGGTCCGCTCGCTCAGCGCCAGCGCCACGAAGGCGTCCGCCACATGCCGGGCTTCCACCTCGCGCCGGATCAGGTTGCCCGCCATGTAGGTGGCCTCGTCAATGCCCCGTGCCTTGGCCCGCTTGGCCACGAACGCCTCGTCCAGCAGACCGGACCGGATCCGGTCCGCATTGATGCCGTTGACCCGCACGCCCTCCGGCCCCAGTTCCAGCGCCAGCTGACGCAGCAGGAAGAAGGTGGCCGCCTTGGGCAGCCCGTAGGCGCCGAACCCCTTGCCCGGATTGACCGCCTGCTTGGAGACATTGAACAGGATCTGCCCGCCACGTCCCTGCAACTGGAACAGGCGCGCCGCCGCCTTGGAAAAGGTCTGATGGGCAAAGAAGTTGAGTTCAAAGCTCTTGCGCAGGGTAGTGTCGTCCAGTTCGCGCAGTTCCCCCGTCCATGCGGCCCCGGCATTGGAAACCAGAATGTCCAGCCCGCCAAAGGCAGCAACACAGGCCGCCATGGCCTTTTCCGCCGCCCCTTCCCCGGTGATATCCATGGCCAGCCCCCGATGGTCCGCCCCCAGTGTTTCAAGGGCGCGGTTCAAGGCATCCTGTTCCAGATCCACCACGAAGATGCTGGCGCCCAGATTGGCAAAGGCCCGGGCAGTTGCCAGCCCGATGGCGCCGCCGCCCCCTGTGACCAGCACCACCCGCCCGGCAAATGCCGGCAGGTCGCGTGAACCCAGCTTGGCCTGTTCCAGCGACCAGTATTCCATGTCGAACAGCCGCTGTTCATCCAGCGGGTGGTACCCCCCGCACGCTTCGCCCGCTGCCGTGACCGCCATGTTCTGCTCTATGAGATCGGAGGCAATGGCCGCCGCCCGCGCCGTTTCTCCCGCGCCAATGGCCCCGACCCCGGGCACCCAGATCATGTTGGGGGTCGGCTCCAGCAGAACCTTGTCACCGCCGGAGCGGGCATTGTTTCTTTTGTAATATTCCCGGTATTCCCGCACATAGTGCGAAACGGCCTCGTGAATTCCCTCCCGTCCCTGCTTTATCTGTGCAGGCGTCAGCAGCAAGGGCAGGTTCTTGACCCGGAACGCATGGTCGGGTGTGGGCACGCCGCGTCCCGACAATTCCGGAAGGTCCGGCCGGGACAGAAACGCCATGGTCCGGGTGTCACTGCGCAGGCTCAGAATGGGCATGGCGCTGTCCCGGTCCTGCCGGAATTCGGCAATTTCCTCTCCCAGAACCCCCCGCAGGGTTGGCAGAAATTCCTTGGCCGCCATGGGGGCGGACACCGGTTTGCCTGCCGGAAACGCCTTGGTGCGCCGGGCAATCCAGGCTTCCGCCTTGTTGGTCTGCTCGATCAATCGGTCATAGGATTGCCTGGCACTGTCCCCGAAGGCGAAATGGCCATGCTTGA
>JALWTJ010000430.1 GCA_027082895.1 Hyphomicrobiales bacterium
CCCCGCGCACACCGCAACCCGTCAGCGCTGCCCCGCGAGGCAACATCACCTATTTCCCGGCCTGTGCCTCGCGCATGTTTGGTGCCCCCCCCACCTCCCTTGACCTGTTGCCGGTCACCGATGCCATGCTGGTGCTGCTGCAACGGGCCGGCTACAACCCGGTTCTGCCCAAAAAATCAACCGGCCTGTGCTGCGGGCAACCCTTCCTTTCCAAGGGATTCCCTGAGCAGGCAGAAAAGGTATCCGGCAAACTGAAGAAAGCCCTGGACGCGACAGGAAACACGCCGAACCGCATCGTCACCGACATGTCCACCTGCGCCAGCCACATGCAGAAGGACGGTTTTGAGGTCATGGACAGCGCCCGCTTCCTGCTGGAAGAGGTGGTTCCCCACCTGTCCATCACCAACCCTGTGCCCTGTCTGGCGGTGCATCACAACTGTTCCGCCCAGCGCATGAACGAACAAGCCGTGACCGAAGAACTGGCATCCCTTTGCGCTCGAAAGGTCAACGTGTTGTCGTCCATCACCTGCTGTGGCTATGCGGGTGACAAGGGACTGTACCAGCCTGAACTGAACGCCCATGCCCTGCGATTTGCAAAGGGCGACCTGTCCGAAGACTGCACCCTTGGCGTATCCACCGTTTCCACCTGCGCCATCGGCCTGTCCGAACGCCTGTCCATTCCCTTCGTGGCCATCGCCTCGGTGCTGGAATATGCCTCCAGACCCGGTTAACCAAACCGACCGGTTTTCCCGTTTCATGCCTTTTTGACCCCCGGCCCTTGATCCTTGTCATGTCGGGGCCGCTTTGGGCCGTGCTAGCTTGAAAGGATCTATTGCACAACGGGAGGAAAAGCATGAACAAACCCGCAAACGGATCCACGAAACCCAACGCGGCCAATGGCACAAGACACGCCCCGTCCGAAACCATTTCAAGAGACCCTGAATCCATCCGCCACGCCTTTGAAACCGGCGAATACCCGTACAAGAAAAAGATGCGGCGCAAGGCCTACGAACAACACAAGGCCCAGCTTCAGGTGGAACTGCTCAAGGTACAGGACTGGGTCAACGAAACCGGCCAGAAGATCGTGATCCTGTTCGAGGGACGTGACGGAGCGGGCAAGGGCGGCACCATCAAGCGTTTCATGGAACATCTCAACCCGCGCGGTGCCACCGTGGTCGCTCTGGCCAAGCCCACCGAGCGCGAGCGCACCCAATGGTATTTCCAGCGCTACCTGCACCATCTGCCCGCCGCCGGCGAAATGGTCCTGTTCGACCGCTCCTGGTACAACCGGGCCGGGGTGGAACGGGTCATGGGCTTTTGCACCGCCAACGAATATCTGGAATTCATGCGCGAATGTCCTGCCCTTGAACGCATGATGGTCCGCTCGGGCATCTGGCTGTTCAAATACTGGTTTTCCGTCACCAAGGAAGAACAGCTGCGCCGCTTCAAGTCCCGGGAAACCGAACCCCTCAAGAGGTGGAAGCTCTCCCCCATCGACCGGGAATCCCTTGGCAAGTGGGACAACTATACCGAAGCCAAGGAATCCATGTTCTTTTATACCGATACCGCCGATGCCCCCTGGACCATCATCAAGTCCGACGACAAGAAACGGGCACGCCTGAACACCATGCAGCATTTTCTTGCCTCCCTGCCCTATCCGGGCAAGGACGAACATGTGGTCCGGCGGCCCGACCCCCTGATCGTGGGCGCCTCCAGCGATGTCATTGGCCGCTCCGACCATATTATCGGGCGTTCCCTGCATCCCTCCCAGCGCCTGACCCATGATTGAGGGTTGCCAAACTCGCAACCCTTGTCATTCGCAACGCTCGTGGGCGGGAGGGGTTGCTTGACTTCCCCGCTCGGCCGGCCTTTCATACCGACCGCATGGTATTTGAAACAATAATGTGCATGGAAACGGAAAGGCGCAAAAGAGGTGAGCGAAACAGCACAGAAAGAGGCGGCAATGGAAACAGGAAATTCCTCCCCCACGAGGGAGCGCATTCTGAAAACCTCCTTCGACCTTTTCCTGCGCCACGGCTACGATGGCACCAGCCTCTCCCGCATCGTTGGAGCCAGCAATGTTTCCAAGGGGGCCTTTTATCACCATTTCGCTTCCAAGGCCGACATTTATGGCGAAGTGGTACATCGCTTCTTCCTCGGCCCCCTGCTGCAGTTCGACACCACGGACCTGCCCAGCATGTCCCCCCGGAAGGCCCGATCGACCCTGAAGGCCTTTTACCGCACTTTCCCCGATCTGGTCACACAGACAACCGATCAGGACATGACCCGGTATTTTTCCATGATGTTTGAAGCCATCTCCCGGCTGCCCCAATTCAAGAAGGACATTTCCCGGCTCTACCGGCAGGTGCATAAAGATCTGTCGCGCGCCTTTGCCGGTGGCCAGAAACCCACCAGAAAACAGAAACGCCTTGCCCGCCGCTTTCTGGCCCGCCTGGAGGGCGAAATCTACCTTTCCGCCGTCATGGACAACTGACCCGACCCGTCACCGGGCAAGAATCCGGCGCACCGGGACGCCATTGCGGGCATCCTCCAGCATCATTTCCGCCCCCTTCTGGGCGATCATGATGGTCGGAGTGCTGGTGTTTCCCGAAACGATATGGGGCATGACCGACGCATCAATGACGCGCAGTCCCCCCAGTCCGAAAACCCGCAGGCGTCCATCCACCACCGCCCCCGGATCGTCACGACGCCCCATGCGGGCCGTGCCCACCGGATGGAAAATGGTGGTGCCGATTTCGCCGGCCGCCCGCACCAGTTCTTCCTCCCCGTCCCCTACCTGCACACCGGGAAGATATTCCTCCGGATGATAGCGGCCCAGTGCCGGCTGGCCCACCAGCCGCCGCGTGGCCCGCAGGATATCAACCGCCACCTGCCGATCTTCCGGCGTGGACAGATAGTTGGGCGCAATCACAGGCTCAGCCGACACGGACCTGTCCGAAATACGCACGGTGCCCCGGGACGTGGGCCTGAGATTGCACCCGCTCAAGGTAAAGGCATCGAACCGGTGCAGGGGTTCCCCGAACCTGTCCAGGGACAGGGGCTGGGCATGAAACTCCACATTGGGGGTTTCATAGGCATCACTGGAACGCATGAACAATCCAAGCTGAGACGGAGCCGCACTGAGAGGACCGGTACGAAACAGGCCGTAACGCATCCCCATCAGCGCCCGCCGGACCATGGAATGATAGGCCCGGTTGAGGGTCGGCACCCCCGAGACCCTGTAGATCGCCCGGTGCTGCAGATGATCCTGCAGATTGCGGCCAACCCCCGAAATATCGTGTCGGACGTCAATTCCAAGAGAATGCAGCCACTCCCCCGGCCCCACCCCGGAGCGTTGCAGGATCTGCACCGAACCGATGGATCCCGCGCTCAACACGGTTTCCCCCCGGGCCCGGGCGGTAAAACGCTGCCCCTCCCGGACATATTC